>NZ_JABUMQ010000192.1:0-21734 GCF_013336645.1 Myxococcus sp. CA039A
GGCCATTGCCCGGGACTTCGTGGTGCTGCACGAGGGGCGCGTCTGGGTGGAGGACCGGCCGGGGGGCGGCGCCCGCTTCGTGGTGGAGCTGCCGCTGATGGCGCCCTCGGGCGCGAAGCTGTCGGCGCGTCCGGAGGTGGAGGCGCGGGTGGAGCATCACGCGGCGGCGCGCGCGGAGCTGGACCTGCTGCGACCTGAGGCGCGGGAGGTGGTGGCATCGACGCGCGCGGAGGACTCGAGCCGCCCGCGCGTGCTGGTGGTGGAGGACACGCGGGAGATGCGCCGCTTCGTGGTGGAGACCCTGTCGAAGGACTTCCAGGTGGCCACCGCGGTGGACGGCGTGGACGGGCTGGTCCAGGCGGAGCGGATGCAACCGGACGTCATCGTCAGTGACTTGATGATGCCTCGCATGGGGGGAGACCAGCTGGTGCGCGCGGTGCGCTCGCGTCCCGGAATCGAGTCCACGCCCATCCTCCTGCTCACCGCGCGCGCGGATGATGCGCTGCGGGTGGACCTGCTGCGCTCGGGGGCGCAGGACTACGTGGTGAAGCCCTTCGTCTCCGAGGAGCTGGTGGCGCGGGTGACGAACCTGGCGGTGGTGAAGCGCACGCGCGAGGTGCTGCAGGGCCTGTTGGCCGCGCGCTCGGTGGACCTGGAGGCGATGGCGCGCGAGCTGGGCATGCGCAAGCGGCAGTTGGAGGTGGCGCTGGAGACCACCGAGCGCGCCAGCACGTCGCGCAGCACGCTGCTCCAACTGGTGTCGCACGAGTTGCGCACGCCGCTGTCGGTGCTCCAGCTCACCCAACATGCGCTCCAGCGGGAGCTGGGAGGGATGCCGCCCCGCGCGCTGGACATGTTCGACCGGATGCACCGCTCCACCGTGCGCCTGCGGGACATGGTGGAGATGGTGCTTCAGTACAACCAGCTGGAAGAGGGCCGGCTGGTGGTGCGGCGTCAGGCGGTGGACCTGGGCGAGGTGGTGGAGGAGGTGGTGGAGGAGGCGCGCGCGGAGGCCCGCCGCAAGGGCCTGGCGCTGGAGCTGGAGCGGCCGCCCGGCAAGGCGGTGGCGCGCACGGACCCGCGCATCGTCCAGATGGTGCTGCTCAACCTGGTGACGAACGCGGTGAAGTACACCGAGCAGGGCGGCGTGTCGGTGGCGGTGGAGGAGCGCCCCCAGGGCTGGCGCCTGCGGGTGCGAGACACCGGCCCGGGCATCCCTCGCGCCGCGCAGTCGCGCGTGTTCGAGCCCTTCGAGCACCTGGAGCCCCTGGAGAACAAGTCCAAGCCGGGGGTGGGCCTGGGGCTGACGCTGGTGCGGGAGATGGTGTCGGTGCTGGGCGGCGTCGTCTCGGTGGCCTCCGAGCCCGGCGTCGGCAGCGAGTTCACCGTCGAGCTGCCGTCCTGAGCGCCTCCATCAGCGCGTCCAGGTCCGCGTCGGTGGTGAGGGGGTTGATGAGGGTGACGCGCAGGTACACGCCCGTGGGCAGCTTCGTCTGCACCAGGTAGAAGTCCCCGCGTGTCACCAGTCGCTCGCGCAGCCGGGCCTGGAGGGCGTCCCACTCCTCGGGCGGGACGTGCGCGGGCGTGTGGCGGAAGCAGACGATGTTGCAGTCGGGGGACACCGGCACATCGAAGTCGGGGGCGGCGGAAAGGCGCTCGGCGAAGCGACGGGCCAGGGTGTACGACTCCGTCACCGCGTCCGCGAAGAGGCGCGTGCCCAGCACGCGGAGGCAGGTGTAGAGCTTGAGCGCCATCATCTCCTTGGTGCACTCCATCGTCCGCAGGCCCACGTCGCTCCAGGGCCGCTCGGTGTTGCCGAAGAGGTAGCTGGCCTCCTGGGCGAAGGACTCGAAGGAGCGCGCGCCGTCGCGGAAGAGGACGGCCGTCACCAGCGCGGGCATCAACAGGCCCTTGTGCGCGTCCCAGACGACGGAGTCCGCGCGGTCGATGCCGCGCGTCTGGTGGCGGTACTCGGAGCTGAGCACGGCGGCGGCACCATGCGCGGCGTCCACGTGGAACCACAGGCCGTGGCGCTCGCAGAAGTCGGCCACGGGCTCCAGCGGGTCGAACGCGCCGGTGGCGGTGGAGCCGGCGCTGGCGACGACGGCGATGACCTTGCGCCCCGCGCGAGTGGCCGACTCCAGCGCGGGCCCCAGGGCTTCCGGGCGCAGGCGGAAGCGGCTGTCGACGGGGACGGGCACCACGCCGCCCGAGCCCCAGCCCATGACCCGCGTGGCGCGCGACACGCAGTAGTGCGCGGTCGTCGGCACCAGCACGGCGAGCGGAGGCCCCGCGTGCGCGCCGTCGTTCCAGGCGTCGTAGCCGGCCCGGGCCTGCCGCGCGGCGAGCAGCGCGGTGAGGTTGCCGAGCGAGCCGCCCGAGGTCAGCACGCCGTCCGTGGACTCCGGCATCCCCAGGCGCGCCGCCATCCACCGCAGCACGTTGCGCTCCATGGCGGTGGAGACCGGACCCATCTCGTACACGGCCATGCCGTTGTTGAGCAGGGAGGAGACGGCGTCGCACAGCGCGGCCAGCGGCACGGGGGCTGTCACCTGATGGCCCACGTAGCGCGGGTGGTGCAGGTGGTTGGAACCGGAGAGCACGCTCGCCATCAGCTCCGCGAAGTCTCCCGTGGGCTCCTCCGGGAAGGAGGCGGCGAAGCGGTCCACGTTCACCGCCGGAGCCGCCCAGGGCAACACGGGCAGGCCCTCGCCGCGCTCGGCCTGTCGCAGATAGTCCGCCAGCGTGTCCACCAACTGGCGACCCTCGCGACGGAAGGCCTCGGTGTCATAGGCGGCGGCGATGCGCTCACGAAAGTCGGTCATGGCGGACCGGGAACCTAACCTCGATGGATGGCGACGTCCTCGGGTACGAGCGCGGAGCCCCAAGTCCCGCTCACCGATGAACGACCCGAGAGGCCGGGATGAGGGCAGGCTCCTCCGGGCCGCGCGCACGTCTTGCGCGGACAGGAGGCGCGGGCCGGCGAGACGACGGCTCCCCGAGCTCGCGCCCGTCCCCGGTCGGGGCAGGCAGGCGGGAGGGCGCCTCGGAGGCTCGCGCAGGTCTCGAGCGGACGGGTGTCGCGAGCAGGTGGGACGAAGGGCCCCCGGGCCTCGCGCGTCCCCGGTCGAGGCAGGCAAGCAGGCTGGCTCGCGCGCTTGAAACGCATTATCTCCAGGACGTGCGCACGAGTCGATGCGCCCACGCGAGGAGACGCACCATGGCGGACGCGAAGTCGGTCTCGATTACCTACTGTAATTCCTGAGGCTACAAGCCTCGGGCCGCCCGTGCGGCGGCCGTGCTGAAGGACGAACTGGATGTGGAGACGGAGCTGAAGCCAGGCCCGTCGGGCAGCTACGAGGTCAGGGTGGGTGACAAGGTCGTCATCCGAAAGGACTCGCTGGCCTTCCCCACGGACCAGGAGGTGGTCGACGCGGTGGCGCGCGCCCTGGACGGATGACCCTCGCGCGCGAGGCGACCCGGAGGAGCACTCCAGGTCGCCTTCGTCGACTCAGCGCTTGATGAACTTCATCGCTGGCCTGTCGTTCTTGCCCTTGCCCGCGGCCTTCAGCGCCACGGGGTCCAGGCCGGACAGGTGCAACGCCGTCGCGTACAGGTGGCCCGCGTCGGAGATGAAGCTGTTGGCGCTCTTGGTCCGCCCCGTCATCAGCAGGCCCGTGTCCGGGTTGAAGGCCGGGTCCAAGGTGCCATCCGGCATCATGGGAATGCCGTCCAGTGAGACGCTGCCCACGCGGCCGTACTGCGTGTTGCCGCGCACGGTGCCGCCGAGGAAGGCCGCGCTGTTCACTCGCCAGTGCTGGCAGCAGTCCTGGAGCATGATCTCCTCGTACTTCTGCGCATCCGTCACGTCCGCCTTGGTGAGGATGCCCTCCACGTCGCCCTGAATCGTGCGGCCCATCTCCGAGGCGAGGACGATGGTGGTGAAGTCGTAGTAGCTCTTGCCCGTCGTCCCGTACTGCGTCGACTTGAGCTTGGCCACCAGCGTCTTGAGCGGGTTCCAGAGGTGCTTGCGCATGGTGTCGCGCTGCTCCGTCTGGCCCTTGTTGTTCATGATGGAGCGCCGGTCCCGGTGCGTGTCGAACTGGCGCAGGCCCCGGTTCTCGATGAAGAAGCCGATGGACAGCCCCTTCGTCATCAGCTCGTACGTCATCAACGCCTGCACGTTGGTGTTGGGCGTCTCCTTGGTGCGAGCGGGGTTGCCGTTGATGGACGAGGAGTCGGTGGCCTCGTCCGCGGCGGTGATGCCGAACTCGGCGCGCAGCGTGGTGTCGGTGAACAGCGTGCGCGGGTCCAGGTTGATGCTGCCGCCCGCCGTCAGCGCGCGGTGAATCTGGAGCGCGGAGGAGAAGGCGCGCACCGACTCGCTGTTCTTCTCCGCCAGGAAGCTGGCCTGCAGGTTGTCGGTGAACTGGCGGATGCGCGCGTCGCGCTGGCCCTGCGCCACGTTGCCCAGCGAGGACAGCCTGTCTCGCATCGCGCCCGGCGTCTTGCCGTAGAGCGTGTGGGCATGCACCGGGCCCAGCTTCTCGTAGTAGCCGGTGCCCTCCGGGTAGGACGGAATGGACAGCTCACCGTCCGACAGCCAGCGATGCCACGAGACGTGGGGCAAGAGGTAGCCGGTGCCGTAGGCCTCGCAGAACGCCTGCATCACCGTGCGCTCGTCCGCGTTGCGCTTGCCGGACAGCGAGGCGCTGTACTTGCCGTAGTGGTACTCCCACCGGCCGCCGGAGTGGAAGGTGTTGCCGTTGTGGCTGGACACCACCGCCAGGTCCGGGAACAGGTCCAGGCCGTCCTGCGCCAGGTAGCCGTACTGGATGTTGCCCTGCATCCTGGGCGGGTCCGACGGCGTGGTGCCGTAGTTCTTCGGGCGGTAGCGGTGCTGCGTCCAGGAGGGCGTGGGGCGCAGCTCTCCGGCCGGGACGACGCGGATGGCGTCATTGGGCGTGTGGACGGGGTTGAACATCGAGTACCCGTCCCAGCCTCCCTCCTGGAACCAGTAGATGAGGAAGTGCGGGTCGTCGGCCTCGGCGGCGGCGGCCTCGGCGAAGCCCAGCTCCTTCTTCGTCCCCGGCACTCCGAAGGAGCGGAAGAAGCGGAGCCAGTCCAGGGTGCTGATGGCGGCGCCCGCTGCGGCGCCCGCGAGGAATCGGCGGCGGTTCATGGCGGCGGTCCTTTGGGCGCGGTTACTGGCGCAGGTATTCGGGCGAGGTGGCGATGGTCTTCAGCACGGCCTTCAAGTTGCCGTGCTGCGCCTGGCTGACGTCCCACAGGCGCTTGTAGATGACGCGCTCGTCCTCCTGGTGCCGCATCTCCCGGCCGAAGAAGAGCGCGTACTGGGCGTTGAGCGTGCGGCGCACGAAGGCTTCCTTCTTCACCGCCTGGGTGGCGAAGGCCTCCATGCCCGGGCCCTTGAAGGCGTAGGTGGCCGCCAGGTTCCGGTCCGTGTCGTCCAGCGTGACGCCCTGCTCGTCCGCCGTGCGGTAGTTGCCCTCGTCGTCCCACTTCAGGCGCTGGTGCGCCAGCGGGGTGAGCGTCTGGTGGCACGAGAAGCAGATGCTGCTGGGGTCCACCGTGGAGGAGGCCGTGGCCGCGCCGCGCATGTCGAAGACCTCGGCGGGCACCTCGTACAGCGTGCCCATGAAGTCCGTCATCACTCGCGCCGCGTAGTTGTAGTGCGGCAGGCCCGGCTTGTTCTTGATGAAGCCCTTCATCGTGAGCACGCCCGTCTTGCCGTGCTGCGTGGGCCGCGTCACCTGCTGGAAGGCCGCGTCCACCGAGTAGTCACCGACGAGCAACTCTTGCAGTGGCCGCTCCTGCTCGACGAGGAAGGTCCACAGCCGCGCGGGCTCGTCCGTGTCGGGGGTGCCCTCGCTCTCCGTGCGCACGCGCATGCGGCGGAAGTAGTTGGAGCGGAAGTCCGCCGAGGCCAGGTAGCCGTCCACCATGGCCTCCCACGTCTTCGTGCCGCTCTCCAGCGCGGTGAAGTCCGCGGCGGAAGGCGGGCGTCCCAGCAGGTCCTGCGCCAGCTTCACCAACAGCAGCTTGTCGCGCTCCTTGCCGGAGGCCGCCTCGTAGGAGGGCGGCAGGGTGAAGAGGAAGTCGGGGGCGCGCATCAGGCCCTCGCACAGGCCGCTCCAGGCCTTGGTGGCGTTCGCCTCGATGTCCAGGAGGCCCGTCACCAGCGCATAGCCGTTGGCGCGCTCCTGCGACGTCGCGGCGCGGTACAGCATCCGCCGGTAGATGGTGTCCACCTTGGCCTTCGCCGCGTCCGCGCGCTGCGTGCCGGTGGCCGCCTCCGTGGGGCCGTACACCACGAGCGCGTCCACGTGGAGGTTGCGGTCGCAGACGCCCGTCTCGCCGTAGTCGTTGGTGAAGGCCACCGTGAGGATGTGGTCCCCGCTGGTGACGGCCTGCGTGTGCACGAAGTCCGCGTAGGCCGTGTTGTTCGCGACGGCCCACTCCTTCACCAGCACGCCGTCCACCTTGAGCTGCAGGTTCGGCAGGTCCGGGCCGCACAGGTCACCCTTCGCCTTCACCGTGAAGCGGTAGGTGGCGGAGGCGGGGAAGGCGTACGGCTGGAGCGTGGTGAGGGTGCCGGTGGTGTAGAGGTTCCACCCGGTGCTGCCGGACTTGCCGCCGGTGCTCGCCAGAATCTGCGTGCCGGCGGGGATGGTGGTGCCATCTTTCGCGGCGGCCTCCATCTCGTATGTTTTCGTGGAGGGCGCGGGGATGTCCGTCAGCGGCAGGGCCAGGTCCAGGCCGGAGAAGGGCCCCGTCTTCGCGGTGGCGGCCGTGAGGCACACGTCGCGCGACAAATCATCCAGGCCCAGGAAGAAGTCGGCCGAGGCCACGCGCGCCTCGACGAAGTGGTCCTTGTAGTCCACGCCGCCGAACACGCCCACGTTCTGCGCGAAGCGGTCCTGGCCGCCGCGCACCCAGTCGTCGTTGAAGACGGCCTTCACCTTGCCCTTGAGCTGCTCGTAGCTCAGGAAGGGATTGTCATACGTGGCGACGGACGGGCCGCTGTAGGCCTCCAGCAGCGCGGGAGGGAACTCCTCGTCCGGCGGCGACGACGGCTGGCGCGTCTCCACCGCCGCCAGCTGGCAGGTGAGGCTGGCCACGGCGGCGATCTCCTGCGCGCTCCAGGCCGGCTGGGCCCTGGGCATGCGCGCGCTCTCGTCCGTGGTGACCAGGCGCGACAACATGGAGCCCGACGACGGGGTGAGATAGCCGGCGGCGCGGATGGCGTAGAAGTTCTCCACGCCGTTGAGGCCCACCCGGAAGAGCCGTCCGCTGGTGGGCGCGTGGCAGGAGATACAGCCCGACACCTCCCGCACCAGTGCGGGCTGCACCACCCGGTCGAAGTCGCTGGCGATGCCCGCGAGCGTCACCCCGGCGGGGACGCTCTCCAAATCACACGGCAGCGAGCCGTCCTGCTGGACCGGGGGAGGCGGTGGGTTCGGATTGTCGTAATCCGGCACACCTTGCATGTCGAGCGACGCCTCGCCGAGGCAACCAGCGGCGAACGACGCGAGCACTGCCACTGCGAGGCTCCACGGGCGCGGGGGGGTAGCGCTCATGTTGCCCTCCAGGGGTGAGGGGTGACCCCATGCTGGCACGACCGTGGTGCGATTGACCAGTCGTCAACATGGTGAATTCAGAGAAAACAGGAAGTTATCGACTTCGTTGGGGAAGCAGTTGCCTGCGCTGGCAAGGAAACAGGCGAGTGCGGAGTGCTCCCGGGTAGGCGGAGGAAGGTGCAGGTTGGTGGAAGGAGGTGGACGGATGGCCTGGCCCGACATGGCGTCGCCCTACGAGCGGCGCTCCATCATCCGAGGCATGCGCGTGCGCGACGAGGAGGGGACGTTCCTGGGGTACGTGGCCCTGCTGAGTGGCGTGCACATCTACGTGAGGCCCTGGCCGTTCAGCCGGCGGTGGGGGCAGCTGCCGATGTCCCGGGTTCGGCATGTGACGCCGGGCACGGTGGTGCTGGAGGGGCGGGGGCCCGCGGACGCGGTGACTCCGGAGCTGTACGAGGAGATCACCACGCAGACGCTGCCCCTGGTGGAGCCCGGCGCGGCGCGGACCTGAGCCTCGCGCGGGGCCTGCGGTTGGGTGCGGCGCGGCGCTCCAAATTGTGATTCAAGGAGGCGCCATGCCGCCCATCGACGAGCTTGCCCAGAAGGTCTCCGCCGCGTTCGCGGACCGGACGAAATTGAAGGACCCGGACGTCGTGTCCGCCGTGCGCGAGACGGTGGCGCGGCTGGACGCAGGCGAGCTGCGCGTGGCGGAGAAGGGGGCGGAGGGCTGGAAGGTCCACGCCTGGGTGAAGGAGGCCATCCTCCTGTTCTTCGCGGTGTCGGAGATGAAGGTGATGGAGGTGGGGCCCTTCGAGTTCCACGACAAGGTCCCTCTGAAGAAGGGGTTGGACAAGGCGGGGGTGCGCGTGGTGCCTCCGGGCACGGTGCGCTACGGCGCCTTCGTGGAGCGGGGCGCGGTGGTGATGCCCGGCTACGTCAACATCGGCGCGCGCGTGGGCGCGGGCACCATGGTGGACACCTGGGCCACGGTGGGCAGCTGCGCGCAGGTGGGCAGCGACGTGCACCTGTCCGGTGGCGTGGGCCTGGGGGGCGTATTGGAGCCGCCCACCGCGTCGCCCGTCATCATCGAGGACCGGGCCTTCCTGGGCAGCCGCTGCATCGTCGTGGAGGGCGTGGTGGTGGAGGAGGAGGCGGTGCTGGGCGCCAATGTCGTGCTCACCGCGTCCACGCAAATCATCGACGTCACTGGACCCGAGGAGCGCGTCTACAAGGGCCGCGTCCCCGCGCGCAGCGTGGTGATTCCGGGGATGCGAGAGAAGCAGTTCCCCGCCGGAAAATTCATGGTTCCCTGTGCGCTCATCATCGGCCAGCGGACACAGTCGACGGACAAGAAGACGAGCCTCAACTCGGCCCTGCGCGACTTCGCCGTGCCGGTCTGACCCCAGAAATCCAGAGCGGTTGATACTTCCGTAGAGGGAGTGTGACGGGACGGAATGTGACGATGGAGCACCTCGACGACATCCTGGCTGAGTGGGCCCTCGGCACCCTGGACTCCCCCGCCTGGGAGGCCGCGGAGCGGCACCTGTCGACGTGTTCTCGTTGCCGGGTCGAGGCCGACCGCCTGTCCATGGCTCGCCAGGGACTGTCGATGGCGGTGCCTCCCGTCGAGCCGCCCGCCGCCGTGCTCCAGGCCCTGATGGAGCGCATGGAGGGGCCGCGCCGCTTCGAGCGCTTCGCGGACCGGGTGGCCGCGTTCTTCGACCTGTCGAGGGAGCGGGCGCTGGAGCTGCTGGAGTCCCTGGCGGACCCGTCGCGGTGGATGCCGGGACCGGTGGAGGGCTCGGAGCTGATGCCGGTAGAGGCGGGGCCCGCGCGCGAGGGGATGATGGGCGCGATGCTGCGGCTGAACCCGGGGATTCACTACCCGCTGCACACCCACCACGGCCGCGAGCTGAACCTGGTGCTCGAGGGCGGGCTGCGCGAGGACGGCGGGCACGAGGTGTGGCCGGGCGAGGAGCAGGAGAAGACGGACGGCAGCGCCCACGGCTTCAGCGCGCTGCGGGGGCCCGCGTGTCTGTGCGCGACGCTGCTGGAGGGTGAGATCAGCTTCGAGGAAGAACTCGCCACGCCGGGCTGAGTTGTCATAGCCTTCAAGACATCTGGCGCCCCTACTTCGTCCATGAGCTCCTGATGGCTTGCCATCAGGGGCGGGGCGCCGACTTTTCTTCTCAGGTCGGGAGGGGACATGCCTCGGGTGCTGCGTGAGGTGGTGGGAGCGCTGACGCACGAGGGTGCCGCGGCCTTCGACCTGTCCCAGACGGACCCGCTGACGCACCTGACCTTCACGAAGGGCTCGGCGCTGCTCGAGGAGACCTTCTACCGGACCCAGGTGGAGGAGATTCGGAGCTACGCGGCGGCGCTGCTCGCGGCGGAGCGTCACGAGCGGGGCTTCGGCTGGAAGTTCGCCGCGTACATGCGCGACCCGGTGAAGGGGAAGGGCAATCGCATCCAGGGGAGTGTCGCGCCGGCCATCCTCGCGGCGGCGGACCCTGAGGGCCCTTTCACGGAGGAGTACACGTTCCGTTGTCTGCGACACCGCGCGGACGACGTGGCGTTGTTCCTCACGCACTTCGACCACCTGGGGCTTGGCGAAGTGCCCGAGGCGGCGCGCAAGGGCATGGCTCGGGCGCTCGCGGGCATGGACCTGTATCAATTGCTCAAGTACGCGGGGCGGCGGTTCCCGCTCTCGCGGCGCCGGAAGAACGGTCAGCGCGCGAGCCTGCGGCTGGTGGATGCGATGGGCGTGGCGAAGGCGCACCTGGATGAGCGCACGCTGAAGCTCTACCACTACCTGCACGCGCCCACGCGCGAGCGCACGGCCCTGGCGCAGGGGCTGGAGCTGCTGGAGGCGCGCCGCGCGTTCTTCGGCGGCGAGGCGAGCCTGGAGAACTTCGTGAAGGGGCGGCTCTCCACGGAGCAGGCGCTGTCGTTCATGGGGTCGACGCAGGAGACGTGGCGCCGCGTGCTGGACGTGCCTGGGCTGCTGCCGGACATGGCCTTCAAGGGCTACATCCGCGCGATGTATCAAGCGGGCATCCCGCTGGCCGTGCTGCTGGCGGAGGCGCGCAAGCGTCGCTTCGCGGGGATGTGGCCGCATCAGGTGTACATGGGGTGGTGGGCGGCGATGTGGGGCAAGTCGCGGCAGGACTCCCAGGGGGAGGACTGCTTCCACGCGGACCCGGAGCCGGCCATCGCGCCTGTCTTCGAGGTCATCCTGGAGAAGGTGTGCGAGGGCTTGTTGCCGAAGGGCAAGAGCCTGGGCATCGCGGATATCTCCGGCTCCATGTTCGCCACGAAGCTGGGCGGGGCGAAGAGCTCCGCGCACGTGGGGGACGTGGCGGTGGTGCTGGCCGCGGTGATGGCGCGCGAGCTGGGGTACGCGGCGACGTTCTCCGACGACATCTTCGTGGAGGACCTCGCACCACGGCAGGGTGTGCTCGAGCTGTCCAGCAGACTGCGCAGCGGGCAGGGGTGGGGCAGCACGCAGGTGGTGAACTCGGTGATGAACCTCATCGCCCTCCTGTTGAAGAATCCCTCGCGGCCGAGGCCCCGCACGCTCTACTTCTTCTCCGACATGCAGTTCCATCCGCCGGAGGTCCAGACAGTGGAGCCGGGTCTGGTGGAGTCGCTGCGAAAGAGGGGCATCGAGTTCGACGCGAGCGTGCCGCCGCTCCAGGCCGTGCTCCAGGCGTGGCACCACGTGCTGGGTCCGGTGGACGTGGTGCTGTGGAACCTGGGGGCCTACGAGAACGCGCCGCTGCCCTCGCGGGTGCCCAACGTGTTGATGCTCGCGGGCTTCGACGCCAACTCGTTCCGCCACGTGTCCGCCTGGCAGGCGTCAGGCAGCCCGGCGCTTCCGGCGAAGGCCCAGGCGGTGACTCCCGCCGACGCGGGGGGCGCGAAGAACCCCGGCGTGGAGCTCGACTTCATCCGGACGTTCTGACCCAGGAGTGCCCTGGAGCCGCGGCGGACGCGGGAGGAAAGCTCCCGCGCCTGCTGTGCGGAACTCCTACTTCTTCGCCTTGCGGAAGACGGGCAGCCCCTTGCTGATTCGGTCGAAGAGCGCCCCTTTGTCGAGCCGAGGCTTCTCTTCCTCGTCGTCGTCGTCCGCTTCGTCGTCGTCGGAGTCCTCGTCGTCGTCCGAAGTCTCGTCGTCGGAGTCCTCGTCGTCGTCCGAAGTCTCTTCGTCGTCGTCGGAGTCCTCGTCGTCGTCCGCTTCGTCGTCGTCGGAGTCCTCGTCGTCGTCCGCTTCGTCGTCGTCGTCCGCTTCGTCGTCGTCCGCTTCGTCATCGTCGGAGTCCACGTCGTCGAGGTCCTCGACTTCAGAGTCCTCCTCGTCCAGTTCCTCCTCGTCCTCCGACTCCTCTTCCTCGGGCTTGTCCGTCTCGCCCTCGAACACCTGGTCGACGAAGATGGCTCGGAGGTCGTCGGCCACGCCATCACCGTAGCCCTGGGCGTAGGTGTCGATGTCGAAGTGGTGCTCGGCCTCGACGGTGGCATCGACGGCGTGTTCATCCTCGATGACGACCTTGGCCCGGATGGTGTCCGCGCTCAGGATGTGGTCGTTGTAGTAGCCGAGCACCACGTCCCGCGCCTCGATGTCGCCCCCGACGCTGAACTCTCCATCCGTGTAGAGCGCGTGGCACTTCAGGTCGCCCAGGATGTTCACGAGCGAGTCATTCCCGGCATCCCGCACCACGCCGTGCACGATGACATCCCCCGTCACCGCGAACGGCTTCTGGATTTCCAGGTCGCCGTCCACCTCCAGGTCGCCGTGGTGGAAGAAGACGCGCTTCAGCGTCAGCGGGCCCTTCAGCCGGACCGTCCGCTCCTCCACGCCGAGCACATCACTCACGGCCTCCAGCTTGTCCAACGCATCGCTTGGGTCCCCGAAGCTGTGCAGCCCCGTGGCCAGCTCCTGCGCCGAACTCACCGCGTGCTTGAAGGAGAGTTTCTTGCCCTCCAGGGCCTTCGTCAGCGCGGCCTCGTCGATGGGGAAGGGCGCGAACGGGTCCGTGGGGTCGTGCTGGATGGGAACGCTCGCCTTGCCTCCGGCGGCCTCCAGCGCGTTGATGGCCGCGACGAAGCCCGGCGTGCGCTTGTTGTGGGCCACCCACACCTCCTCCTTGGTGCGCAGCCCCACGCCCAGCGGCGTGCGCCCCAACCCGTCGATGGCATTCACGTCGGCGCCACGCTCGAGCAGCAGCTTCACGAGCTCCGGCTTGCCCACGCCCATCGCGCGGTGAAGCGGCGTCTGTCCCGAATCGTCCCGCACGTTGACGGTCGCGCCCGCGTCCAGGACCTCCCGGTAGAGCGCCTCGGTCGACAGTCTGAACGCGCCGCCGCTCCTGTCCGTCACCTCCGAGGGCACCTTGCCGCCCGCGGCGCGCAGCACCCGGATGATCTCCAGCGCCCGGTCCTCGCTGTCCTTGTCCGGCTCGTAGCTGACGGCGTGTATCAACGGCGTCTGCTGATGGGCGTCGCGCGCGTTCACGTCCGCGCCCGCCTCGATGAGCGCTCGCACCACGTCGACGCTGGGGAGCGGGTCGCCCTTCGTGTAGGGCGCCTGCACGGCGAGGTGCAGCGCCGTCAGGCCGTACTTGTTGCCGGCATTCACGTCAGCGCCTTCGGCCACGGCCTTCTTCACGGCCTCCGAGGTCAGCTCGTTCTTCCAGCGGGCCTTGGCCTCGCAGAGCGAGAGCAGCGCCTGGGTCGCGTCACTGTTCGACTTGGCCGACATTTCATCCTCGGAGGTGGAAAGCGGCGCGAGTGTCAGTGAACGCCCGAGCACTGTCACTCGTAATCCCGGAAGGGGTTCGTCGGGCATCCTCTTCACTCGCGGCATGCCTGGGGCCGTCTGTCAGCGGGTTTTCCAGTAATCGATAATTTCAGGGCCTGACTCGCCTGCCTGGTGGCCCCGATTGTCGTCGGGGTGGAGGGAGATCAGCGGGCGAGGTGGGGGTGGCGCTATGGTGGGAGGCGCATGTCCTCTCAAGACCTCGCTACGAGGCTCGCCCGCACGACGCTCGAGCTGTGCCGCATCTCCAGCCCCATCACCCACGAAGGCCCCATCGCCGACTTCGTCGAGCGCTGGGCGCTCCAGCACTTCCCCGCGAGGGAAGTCTTCCGGGTAGGGCACACGTTGCTGCTCGGTCGCCTGGACGACCCACGACCCACGGTGGCGCTCATCGGCCACCTGGACACCGTGCCCGCGCACCCCAGTGACGTGGGGCGGGAGCCTCGCATCGAGGGTGAGCGCATCTTCGGCCTGGGCGCTTCGGACATGAAGGGCGGGCTCGCGGTGATGATGGCGCTGGCGGAGGACCTGCGCCGCGACACGTTGCCCGTGAATCTCGCGTTCCTCTTCTATGAGCGCGAGGAGGGCGCCTACGCGGAGAGTGGCCTCATCCCCCTCTTCGCGAAGCGTCCGGACCTGGCGGGCGTGAAGTTCGGCATCGCCATGGAGCCCACCGACAGCGAGGTGCAGGTGGGCTGCGTCGGCTCCATGCAGGTGACGGTGCGCTTCACCGGACGCAGCGCGCACTCGGCGCGGCCGTGGCAGGGGGAGAACGCCATCCACAAGGCGGGGCCGTTCCTCACGGAGCTGCTGGCCCGTCAGCGCGTGGAGGTGGATGTGGATGGCTTCCGCTTCTACGAGGTCATCAACGCCACGCTCGCCAAGGGCGGCCGCGCGCGGAACGTCATCCCGGAGGCGTTCGAGCTGAACCTCAACTACCGCTTCGCGCCGGGCAAGAGCATCGAGCAGGCGAAGGCGGACGTGCATGCGCTCGTCGCGGGCCGCGCGGAGGTGGACATCACCGACGCCTCGCCCAGCGGGCCCGTCGTCGCTGGCAACCCCTTGTTCCAGAAGCTGCTCGCCATCACCGGGCTGCCCGCCGCGTCCAAGCAGGCGTGGACGGACGTGGCCCGCTTCGGCGAGTGGGGCGTGGACGCCATCAACTACGGCCCCGGTGAGACGGCGCAGGCGCATCAGGCCAACGAGAGCGCGCCCATCGCTCCCCTGGCCGTGGCGTACGAGAAGCTGGCCGCGTTCCTCAAGGGCTGAGGGACGGACTCCGCGAGGGGCGCGGGAGGACTCGAGTCCACCGCGCCCTCTTGAGGGCTCTTCCCGAGGGTCGATGATGTCGTTTTGAACCCTCCCGGTGTCTGAAGGTTCATCACGTCGCATCCATCATGAAGCAGTGGTCTCGGTTCCTTGGCGCAGGGTGTTTTCCGAGCGAGGACGGCTTTACGGGAGACACCGTGACTGTCTAGGTTCCCTGTGAAAAATCCAGCGAGACGAGCCTCGTTATCGCTGGCTCATCAAGGATGCACGGTGAACCTCTTCCTCGCGCGTTTCACTCTTGGCTGTCTGTTGTTGGCTCCCCTTCTCGCGTGCGATTCCAGCGCGGAGGATGACACCCCGGGGGGCGGCGACTCGGCCGTGACGGGTGTCTGGAATCGCTTTGGCAGCGAGTTTGGCTATCACACGGATGTGGCCTACGGCGGCATCGCGGGGCAGTCCTCGGACCGGGTGTACATGTGTGAGCTGCCCGGCTCGCCCTCGGCGGGGCTCTACAAGGGGCGGCTCATCAGCCCTCGGATGATTCGCTGGGACTCCGAGCACAACCTGCCCGACTACGAGGTCGTATTCGAGGACCAGACGATGCGCTTCCGGCCGCAGAACGGCAGCAACACGTTCCTGGGCCAGTATCAGAAGGGGAGCTGGACGGCCGGGGCGTGTGATTTGACGCTGGAGAACGGGCAGCTCGTCGACAACTCGGCCACCGCCTATCTGCGCTTCAACAACAGCGGAGAACTCAAAATCAACAGCGTGACGATTGGCGGCGAAGCCATTCCCATCCACGCGACGGAGACGTGCAGCGTCACCACGCTCATCCCGTCCGGGTCGGGAAACAACGGCACGCTCACCGTGTCCATCAACTACAGCGGCGTAGGGGTGGAAGGGCCTTACCGTCGGACCCAGAACCACACCCTCTACCGCTCGGACTTCAAGCCGGGCTGCAACAAGCTGGAGGCCGAGTTTGCCTGTGGGGCGCTGGCTGTCTGCGTCTACGTGGTGCCGTAGGCCCGCGCGCGGACGTGTCACTCGGGGGCCGTTCGCGCCGCCGCGCGTCCCTTCCTGGGGGCCTGCTAGAGTCAGGCCCTCGTGGTCGGACTGAAAGACATCACCGGGCCGCACCCCGTGTCCTCCGCCGAGGAGGCCCGCACGTTCCGTTCGCGTTGGCTCGGGCCCGCGTTGGTGTTGGCCGGGTACACGGTGCTCGCGCTCATCTACGGTGCGCAGCTCTCCGTCTACAAGGCGTCCATTGGCGCGCCCCCCGTCTTCGGCGAGACGCTGCTCACGGGGGCCATCGTCTGGGGGGGCTGGGCGGCGTTGACGCCGTTCATCCTCGCCGTGGCCCGCCGGGTGCGAGGCACGGGGCGCCCCTGGCCCGTCCAGCTCGCGTTGCACCTGCCCCCCGCGGTCTTCTTCGCCACGGCACACCTGGCGCTCCTGGCGGGGCTGCGTCAACTCCTGCTCCAGCCCGCGGGAGGCGGTGGGGCCGCCGCGTGGACCTACTTCACCTGGCTCCTGTCGAAGACCACGGACTTCGACCTGCTCATCTACCTCTCCGTAGTGGGGCTCGATGCGACCCTGCGCTACGCGCGACAGGTGCGTGAGGAGGCCGTTCGCGCCTCGGGGCTCCAGGCTCAGCTCGCGCAGGCGCAGCTCCACCTCTTGCGCAGCCAGTTGAGGCCCCACTTCCTGTTCAACACCCTGCACGCCATCTCCACCCTCATGCACCGCGACGTGGACGCGGCGGACCGCATGGTGGGCCAGCTCAGTGAGCTGCTGCGCGCCAGCCTGGAGCGCGACGGTCGCCACGAGGTGCCGCTCTCCGAGGAGCTGGACCTGCTCGCGCCCTATCTGGACATCGAACGCACCCGCTTCTCCGACCGGCTCCAGGTGGATGTGGAGGTGGCGCCCGATGTGCACGACGCCCTGGTTCCGCCCCTGGTGCTCCAGCCCCTGGTGGAGAACGCCATCCGTCATGGCATCGCTCCCCGTCGGGGGCCCGGCCGGGTCTGGGTCCGCGTCCAGCGGGCCGGGGACCGACTGTCACTGGAGGTTCGAGACGACGGCGTCGGGCCGCCCGCGGAGGGGCTCTCCGGGCTGAGCGAGGGAATCGGACTGGGTTCGACCCGCGCCCGGTTGGAGCGGCTCTACGGTGTCTCTCAGTCGCTGACGTGCGAGGCCAACGCGCCCCGAGGCTTCGTCGTCTCGCTCTCGCTGCCCTTCCGGAGCGCTCGGGCATGACGGTCCGCACGCTCATCGTCGACGACGAACCCCTGGCCCGGGAGCGCTTGCGCACGCTCCTGGCTTCGGAGCCGGACCTTCATCCGGTGTCCGAGTGTTGCGACGGGCACGAGGCCCTGGAGGTCATGGCCCGCGAGCGGCCCGCGCTCGTCTTCCTGGACGTGGAGATGCCGGAGCGCGACGGATTCGGTGTGCTGGCCGAAGCGGCGCTGACGCCTCCGCCCGTCATCGTCTTCGTGACGGCCTGGCCTCAGCACGCGCTGCGGGCCTTCGATGCCGCCGCGGTGGACTACCTGCTCAAGCCGTTCACGGTGGAGCGCTTCCGGCGCACGCTGGTCCGGGTGCGCGAGCGACTGGCCGCGCCTCCCGGGGACTTGCGTCAGCAGCTCCAGCGCTTGTTCCAGGAGCTGCGCCCGGAGCCCGTGGCCGTGCCCACCGAGCGGCTGGTGGTGAAGACGGGGAGCCGGACGCTGCTCGTCCCAGTGGAGGACCTGGACTGGGTGGAGTCCGCTGGCAACTACGTCACGTTGCATGTCGGCGCGGAGGCGCACCTCTTGCGCGAGACGATGGCGGAGCTGGAGGCGCGGTTGCCGCCGCGTCGGTTCGCTCGGGTCCACCGCTCGGCGCTCGTGAACGTGGAGCGCATCGTCTCGCTGTCGCCCACGCTGTCGGGCGACCACCGGCTGGTGCTGCGCGACGGGCAGGAGCTGACGTTGAGTCGCACGTACCGGGCCCGGCTGGAGCAGGTGCTCGGCCATCCCCTGTGACGTGTGCCTCCCCGCACTCCAAGCTGCTTCGCCTTCAGGCTTCTTCGGGCGAGCTGCTCGACTCCCCGTGAGCCGGGAGCGGCTCTTCCGTGGCGTCGAGAATCGCCAGGGCGAGCGGTTTCGCTTCACGGTTCAGGTTGATGGCGGACACCGCTCGAATGCGCTGGATGGACGCGCGGTCTCCGAGCAGGGCGAGGCTCAGGGCGGCCAGCGCATACTCATGATGTGAGTTCGTCGCGGCGAAGAACCTCTCGTCGAAGACGCGATGCAGCGTGGGGACCCCGCCGCGCTCTCCCGCGAGGGCACCCCTGACCGCGGCCGCGAGCTGCTCGTAGCCACTGGAGGGGTTGCTCTCCTCGGGAGTCGCCGGTTCCCAGTGGGGCACCTGCTCCAGGAGGATGGCGCGAGCGCGCTCGATGAGTCTCTGCTTCTCCTCGGGAGTCATGGCGCTCGGGAGGCTAGACGCACACACGCGCCTGCGCCATCGCCCGTGAGGCGTCGTGACTCGTCCTCGTCCGGCTTCGGCTCGTCCCCCGATTCCGCGTCTCATCCCATCCGTGCCCCACCGGACAGCTCCGTTCTTAGTCTTCCTCGCGCTGGGAGGCCGGTCGCCTCCCCATGGAGGACGTCATGAGGCCTGTCGTGTGTGTGGGATTGGCTGCGCTCGTTACCGCCTGCGCCGCCGGGAAGTCGGCGCGTGGGAGCGGAGACCCCGTCACCCTGGAAGAGGGGCGACGGTTCACGGAGGCGGCCGTCACCGTCATGCAGGCATATGACCTGGAGAGCCGCTTCCAGGAGGCCGCGGCGCTGGGCCGGTTCGCCAGTGAGCGGGCTCGACTCCTGAAGGACCCGGGCGGTGAGGCCCGCCTCCAGGTGGAGTTGGGACGCGTCCTGTCCCGCCAGCTCCGTCATGAGCCTGGGATGGATGCGGCCCAGGTCCTCGACTTGCTGCGTCGAGCACGGAGGCTCGCGGAGGACTCGGGGGATGCGCTCGCGCGGGTCGCCGCGCTCGATGCCGAGGGCATGTTCCACTACTTCGACAAGCTGCTGGCGGGGAAGGGCGAGTGGGCGCCCATCGTCGCCCTCTTCGAGCAGTCACGGGACCTGGCCGAGTCCTCAGGGGACACGCGCGGACACATCGTGGCGCTCTTCCACCTGGGCCTCACCCAGCAGTTCCAGGAGGACTTCGCGGGCGCCAGGTCGACCTTCGAGCACTCCCTGGCGCTCTCCCGCGGCTCGCGAGACGCGTTGATGGAGTCCTACAACCTGCGGCACCTCGCGGGGCTGGCCGAGGACCGGGGGGAGCTTCAGCTGGCCCTGGAGCAGTTCGAGGAGTCGCTGCGCCTGAGGGAGCAGGTGGGCTTTCGCACCGGAGAGCTGTTCGCGCTCGTGACGGTGGCCCAGGTCCGCTCCCGAATCGAGCCCAAGGGCACCTCCGCGCTGGAGCCCGCGAGAAAGGCGCTGGCGCTGGCGCTCGAGCTGAAGGACCCGTCGGGAGAGCGCGAGGCCCGGGCCGTCCTGGGCCGCATCCACCTGCGCCGCGAGGACGCCACCGCCGCGCTTCCCTTCCTGGAGCAGTCCCTCTCCAACGCGGAGTCCCACGAGGACTGGCTCTCGACGGTGGACCTGCTGCTGGATTTGACGCGGGCCCACGCGCTGCGTGGCGAGCGAGCGCGAGTGGAGGAGCGACTGGGACGGGCGCGCGCGGTGGCGACGGACCATGGACTGAAGGCGTCGCTCGCGCAGGTGGAGAAGGTCGAACGCGAGCTGGCTCGCGCACCGTGATGCGTGAAGGCTGACGCGCCATTCGTCCGCTGTCGTTCATCTTCCCGAGGGGATGGCTCTCATCGCGTGCGCATCGGCGTACGCTGTGGTTCGTAATTCACGCGGTTCCCCTTTCTGGAGGAGATGGAATGACTCACGAGACCGTCAATTCGCAAATCACCGATGCCTTGGCGCCCGCGGACCTGGGTGGGACCTCAGACTCGTCGTCCGTGACGCGCAAGTCGCCCGCGCGGCGGCGTCGGGCCACGAAGAAGGCCGCTGGCCGCACCGGTGCTCGTGCGAAGAAGACCACCTCGCGCCGTGCCTCCGCGAAGCGGGGCAGGACCGCCGCGCGCAAGTCGACGACGCGCAAGTCGACGACGCGCAAGACGGCCAAGCGGAAGACGGCCGTCCGGGGCACGCGCAAGGGCGCTGCCCGCAAGGCCACCACGCGCCGGACGGCGGCCGCGGGACGCACCGCGCGCAAGAGCCCGGCCCGTCGCACCACCACCCGTACCACCGCTCGCAAGGGCGCCCGGAAGACCACCCGCCGGACGACGCGCCGCTAGTTCGCGACGCGAAAGCAAGCGGGGACCCCTCGTAAGAGACGGGTCCCCGCTGCCGCGCTCAGCGCTTGAGGTGAGGCCGAGGACCCTTCGAGAAGGTCCCCACGGGCCCTCCCCCCAGCGCTCAGCGCTTCATGCGAAGCAGGAACAAATCACTCCGCGCGGGCGACCGACGGCCCGTGCCGAAGTCGGATTCGCGGTCCGTGTGGCCGAACAGCAGGGCATCGCCGTCCGGGAGCACTTGCACGAAGCGGATGTCCTCCAGCCCATACAGCTCACCTCGGGGGCGGGGCGGGTCGGACAGGTACAGGCGCAACCCGAGCGACGCGCCATCCGGTCCGTAGCGCAGCGCCAGGGGCTGCGCCGAGCCGAGCCCGTCCGGTCCTGACGCGCCATCCACGATGAGCGAGTAGGTGAACCCGGCGACGACGACTCCGCCCGTGGGCTCCACGCCCAGCGCTCCCGCCTGGAGTCCATCCCCCAGGTTGCGGCTCCAGCGCTCCTTGCCCGTGGCATCCGCCGACACGAGGAACGGGCTGGCCCGGTACACATGTCCGTGGAGCTTCGTCGTGCCCCAGGACACCGTGCCCAGGAAGGAGCCCAGCGCCACCACCGTGCCCTGACTGTCCACGCCCACGTCGCTCACGGTGCCGCTGGCCTGGGCGAGCGGCCTTGCCCACACCAGGGCTCCGGTCGCCTGGTACACGGCGACGAACGGGCTGCCGTCCTTCGAGGACTCCGTGCGCTGGGTGCCGAAGCGGGCCGCGCCCAGGTAGCGCCCACCCACCACGAGCCTGTCATTCGCGCCGCGCGCCAGGGTGGTCACCGTCACCCGCGAGTCCGAACCCTCCGCCCGGCCGATGGACAGCGCCTGCTCGGGCTTGCCGTCCAGCGAGTACGTCACCACCACCGCGCCGGAGCCCACCACGCCCCCGCCGAAGTCCGTCGGGCCGGAGGTGTTGAATGCCACCATCGGCCGTCCCTGGGCATCCAGCACCAGGTCCGCCACGGTGGCATCCCTGCCTGGAACGGTGGCGGACCAGAGGACATTGCCCGCCGCGTCCAGGCGGACGAGGAAGGCGCCGTTGCCCAGCTCCAGCGGCTCGAAGTCCACGAGCCCCCGGGCATCCACCGCCACGAAGAGCCCCCCGTCGGGCGCGGGGGCGACGCGTGCATTCACGTCCGCGCGCAGCGACTCGGGCGTCTCCGCCACGCGCACCGCGAAGCTGCGCGTCCACCGCATCTCTCCCGTCGGGATGCGCCGCGCGAGCGTCAGCCGCACCGTGTTGTCCGTGGGCTGACGCTCCTGGAGGTCATCCAGCTCGTACAAGGCCACGGTGAGGATGTCGCCATTCGCATCCACCGCCGCGCCGAGCGCCAGGTCATCCTGCGCGGTGCCCTCGCGCGCCAGCCACAGCGTGCTTCCCGGTGTCGCCGGGGGTGGCGGAGGCGGTGGCTCTATCGGCGGTGGGCCGCCCGCATCCGGAGCGCCCGCGTCCGGAGTCTCCCCGGGAGGAGGCGTCCCCGCGTCATCTTCCTCCGAAGGCGTCTCCTGCGCGGGACAGTCGCTTCGCGACTCGTTCGGACAATCCGGAGGCGTGTCGGCCTCCGCGTCGTCACAACCTGTCAGCAGCCCCGCCCAGCCCACCGCTGTCGCGAACGCGACAGTCCGCAACCATCGCCGCCCCTGGTG
>NZ_JABUMQ010000193.1:0-21672 GCF_013336645.1 Myxococcus sp. CA039A
AGTCCCACCCGGTCCGCTCAAGAAGGCGCCGCCCCCACCTCGCCGTGCCCCGCGGGCAGTCGCATGGGCTGGGCCCGGCCATAGGTGAGCGAGCGCCACAGCCACTCGGCGGGACCGAAGCGGAAGCGGGCCAGCCAGAGATGGCTGAGGACAATCTGCACCGCGAAGATGCCCAGTGCCAGCAGGATGCTCCGTGAAGGTGGCAGCTTTCCGATGAGCCCCAGACCCCAGCCGTTGTAGACCCAGACGCTCACCACCGACTGCAGCAGGTAGTTCGAGAGCGCCATCCGGCCCACGGGCATCAGCACGTTGAAGACGCGCTGAACCCAGCCACGGCGGGACAGCAGCGCGAACAGGGCGACGTAGGCCGCGGCCAGCGTCAAGCAGCCCAGCTCCTGGACCACCGTCAGCACCATCATCCAGTCGCGGCTCACGAAGTCCCCCATCCCCATCGCGCGCAGCCGCCAGAGGACCAGGCCCAGCCCATTGCCAATCACGCCCAGGAACAATCCCCAGAACAACAGCCGGTGGTGCAGGCGGCGATTGCCGTCCAGGTCCTGGAGCAACAAGAGGCGTCCCGCGAGCAGTCCGAAGAGGAACCGCCCCAGGATGAGGCTCATCCAGACGAGCCTGTTGATGCGAAGGTAGGACTCGTTGTTGAAGCGGGCGGTGCCCACGAGCGCCGTCCAGAACGAGTCACTGGAGAGCGCCTCCAACAGCCGCGTTCGCGACGCCGTCTCCAAGGCCCGCGCCGCCTTCGCCGCCTCGCCCGCCGCCTCCGCGCCGTGCAGCCAGATGGGGACGAAGCGCTCCAGGGCCGGAATCAACAGCGGCACCACCGCCATCAACGCCACGGCCCAGATGAGCACCGTCGTGTTGGAGCGGTTCCGAAACAACAGCAGCGCGAAGCCCACCATCGCGTAGGTGTGGAGGATGTCTCCGCACCAGATGGCGTACTGGTGCGTCAGCCCTATCGCGAGCAGCACCAGCAGGCGGCGCGCATAGAGCCGGACAATCGAGGAGCCTCGTGCCTCGGCTCGGGCGAGCTGGATGCTGAAGCCCAGCCCGAAGAGGAACGAGAACAGCGTCACGAACTTCTGGTTCACGAAGAACTGGTAGAGGCCCGTGGTCACCGTCTCGAGGAGCGGCGCCGCCAGGGCCTGCGCCTGCTCTCGGGGCATCATCACCCGACCGCTGAACCAGGAGACGCTGTTGGAAACGAAGACGCCGCACAGGGCGAACCCGCGCAGCGCATCCAGCAGCGTCACCCGCTCGGAGGTGTCCACCGGGCGGGCATCGGCGAGTTGCACTGGCGCGGAAGAAGCAGGGTCTGACATGGGGCAAGCAGACGCCTGCTCCTTCCGTGCGTCAACCGAGGGCGCGTGACTTCAACCCCCGGTCTTCATGACGCGGTGCCACCTAACCATGCCGGGAGTATGCGCCGCAGCGCGCATGCCCGTAGCGCGCGCACTCCGCCCGCTCACGACGCTCCCGCTCCACCCGCGCCTGACGCTCGCGCTCCGCCCGCTCACGCTCCAGCCGAACCAGACGCTCGCGCTCGATTCGAGCCCGCTCACGTTCGATGCGCTCACGCTCCACCCGGGCCTGCCGCTCACGCTCGCGCTGCACCCGCTCGCGCTCCAGCCGCGCCTGACGCTCCCCCTCGGCCCGCTCGCGCTCCACCCGCGCACGCTCCGAGTTCGAACGCGAATCCAGGCGCTGGTCGCGAACCCACTCGGTGACGCCCGGGGTCGTGACAGGGGAGGCACCATGCACCGACTGCGCGAGGACAGGAGAAGCCACCGTGAGGGAGCACACCACCAGGACTCGCATCAGCTTGCTGTACATGACGACCTCCTTCGCAGCGGGTTGCGCCGCGTTCTGTACAGTCTGACGGGGCCTCCTCCCGCCTATTCAGTCGGGCCCACGGCCCCCGCACGGCGCGACACCGCGAGTCCGGGTCTCCCTGGGAAGACGTCCCGAAGCCCCACACACGCCGTCACGTCTGGCGCGACGGAGGCTGGGCCAGCCACAAGGCCCCGGCGGCGAACGTGGCGATGACCGTCCAGTAGTAGAACCGGAACTCGGCGCTCACGCTGACGGGGAAATACGCCAGCGCGTAGGTGACACCGGACGCGGCCACGCAGAACATCAACCCGCCGTCTCGCGCGCGCCGCCGCCAGCCCACGACGGCCAGCGCCACCGTCAGCACCAGCCAGGACCCGCCGCGGATGAAGATATCGGGACAGGCAGCCCGCATGGCCGCCCAGCCCCGATGAAGCAGCGTGTGCTTGCGCAGCGTCAGGCCCAGGTCGTTCTTGTCGATGCTCTGGAAGAAGCCCCCCTCCTCCCGGTAGTAGTTCCCGGCGAAGTCCTCCATGCCGAGGTTCGCGACATAGGCCGCCCAGCGATGCCGCAGATAGGCCCCCGGGTAGGCACGCACGACCCGCAGCCACTCCCGCGTCAGGGGCTCCTTCGCCGCGCGGAACGCCCCCACGGAGATGGCGCCCCGCTCAGGGTCTCCCCACAGAATCGGGGCCAACGAGCGCCGATGGTAGATATGGGCAATCCGCGTCGCATCCCACTTCCACAACGCCACGAGCGGCGAGCCCTCCATCGCCGCGGGCTCATGCGCGTAGACGCCCACCACGTCGAACACCAACAGCGCGCCCCCAATCCAGTCCTTCTTCGCGTCCACGGCGCGATTGAGGATGCCTGGCGCCGAGGCCAGCACCGCGAGGAGCCCCACGCTGGCGAGCACCGGCCTCACCCTGCCCTTCATCAGCATGGGCACGCGCGCCACCACCATGGGCACCAGCAGCATGCTGGCGGTGATGGCGTTGTGGCGCGTCAACGTCGCCGCGACCATGAAGGCGAAGGCCCAGCCGGGTCGCCTCCAGGCGAGAAACACCACCGCCCACAGCAGGGCCACCCCGTTGAACGTGTCCTTCCAGAGCGTCACTCCCACCGCCCAGTTGCTGGGAATGAACCAGTAGACGACCAGCAACGCGAGCGCGGCCAGCCCTCGTCGCCCGGTCAGGCCCCCGAGCAACAGGAGCGGGCCCAGCGCCAGTCCCACCAGTTGGAAGGCGAGCACCGGCCACGTCGAGCCGGCCAGCAGGAAGGTCTTGCCCAGGACGAAGGCGAAGAAGGGCGAATGCCAGTCCGAATAATTCCCCGTTCGCCCCTGGTACAGCATGTCGAGTGAGTCGCTGGACAGCAGTCCGGGCTGGAAGGCCGCGAACAGCAGCGCGAACCAGAGGAACGTCAGGCCCAGCCGGACGTGCCACCCTCCCAGCACCGCGAGCAGGCGCGTCCCGACGGCCACCTTTTCGGCGGCGGCTCCGTCGACCTGGGGGGAGGGACCTCCCGAAGCGGGCGCCACCTTTTCCGCTTCCTGCACTGGCTGAACTTCCGTCCCCATGTCAGCGCGCCCTCGTCGCGAATGAATTCGCGCGGAGATTGTCAGGCTGGCACGGCAAATCCAAGCGACTCATGCGCCGTCGGGGACCACCGAGCGGTCAACCTTCCGCGCAGCCGGGTGTCTTGTCCGGGTCTGGAAAAGGGTGTGCGCGATGGGGTGCCGCGTCGTCGTCTCCCTCGGCCACGCCGGGTGTATGGCCGGGCACCTCGTCCTCATAGCCTGACTCACGGTCCCTCCAATCCCCCAAGGGCTCGCTTCCTCGCTGTCGCTCGTCGATGTCTGGCATCACGGCCTCCTGTCTCTCCTTGAAAGATAGGCAGTGTCGGCCCAGGTCGGCGCGGACCTGAGCGATGATGCGAGGCCATCGGGAGGATGCATGGCCAGGTATCTCGGCAGGACCCTTCGCCAGTTCCGCGACAGCGCCAGCCGGCTCGTCCAGAACGCGGCGGCCCTGGCGGTGACCGTGTTCGTCGTCCTGCGACCCGACCGCGCGGGGAGCGAGCGAGCCCAGCGCAACGCCGAACGCCTCATCACGGCCTGCAGGGCCTTCCAGGCGCGACATGGCCAGCTGCCCCAGACCCTCGCGGAGCTCGTTCCCGAGTTCCTCCCCGAGCTGCCCCCGGCGAAACACGGCGGGCCCCATTTCGGCTTCACGTACGACGTGAGCAACGGGCGACACGTGCTCGGCTGGACGGACCGGATTCCCTTCGGACGTCCCTTCTATGTCTTCGAGGAAGACCGCTGGGGTTATCTGGACTGAGGGCCTCCTCCCTGGGGGCATGCACGGAGCGCTTCGTCTTGGGCTAACGTCCCCCGGAATGCACCTCACGCGCCTCTCTACCGCCGTGCTGTTGCTGTCCCTTGCCATCGCCGGATGTGACCGGGGCTCGACGGCACCGCCCGTGGCCGCCGCGCCGAAGCCACCGGTCGCCCCCGAGAGCTTCCTCAAGGCGGGCCTCGCGGCGCCTGTCACCGTCGCCGGCGTTCCCGACCTCGGAGAGGTGGACGTCGCGGAGCTTCGCGATGCCGTTGCGGACCCGCGGACCCTCAGTGAGCAGGACCTGGAGCAGCTGCTCCAGAATGCCCAGGCGTCTGCTCAGGGTGCCCCGAGTCCCACGGGGGAGCTGGAGCCGGTGGAAGGCCTCCCGGCGGTCGAGGCGGAGCGGGTAGCGCCCCACGGGGACATACCGCCTCCACCTCCACCTCCACCGCCCGCGCCCTCCGCCTCGCCCCCTCGACCGGCTGATGCCGCCATGGAAGAAACCGCCAGGGCCGCCTCGTCGGCGGGCGAAATGGACATGCGCCGGAGGGAGGTCATCCAGATCATCAAGGGCGGTCCGGATAGAGCGGGAGGAGGAGCTCCGGGCTCGCCAGCGAAGCGGATGAAGGATGGCCCGGAGCCCGCCGCGAACCTGCCGACCCCCGTGCTGCCCAAGGTGGACACCGCGCCTCGCGCCGCCAAGGTGCTGGTGCGCGACGAGTCCGGTCGCTATCAGCCGCTGAAGACGCGTGCGATTCGAGTGGTGACGTACATCCAGGGCGCCCGCGCGCGCACGGTGGTGGACCACCTCTTCGAGAACGACACGAACCACAACCTGGAAGGCACCTTCTACTACCCGCTGCCCGGAGGCGCGTCCGTGGCGGGCTTCGCGCTCTACTCGGGCTCCGTGGCGGTGAATGCCCCGTCCCTCTTCCAGTCGTCGGACCTGCTGCCGCCCCTGGGCGACGGCACCTCGAACGTGGAGCAACTGACCGCCGCCGCGCCCCCCAGCCCCCCGGGTGCGAAGCGCTCATGGGGCGCCCCCCAGGAGGCCCGCGTCGTCGAGCAGAAGCGCGCGCGCGAGGTCTACGAGGATATCGTCCGCAACAACGTCGACCCGGCGCTGCTGGAGTGGGCCGGGGCTTCCACCTTCAGCGCGCGCGTCTTCCCGCTGCCGCCCCGCTCCCTGAAGCGCGTGGTCATCGCCTATGAGCAGACGCTGCTCCATGACGGCCAGCGCCTGCGCTACACGTGGCCCCTGCCCGTCGGCGCGGGCAAGGACCTCCAGGTGTCCGCGCGCGTTCACGTGGACCCGCGTCACACGCAAGACGTGCTGGTGGCACCCGACACGAAGGAGAAGCCACGGGAGCTGGGCGCGTGGCGTACCTACGATTTGCCCAAGCTCACGGGCGACGGTGCGCTGTCGGTGGCCCTCACGCCGAAGAACGCCGAAGCGGATGTCCTGGTGGGCCGGGACGACGCGGGCCTTCCGGGTCACGCGTTCCATGCCCGCGTGCGCCTGCCCGCGCGCCTGACGTCGGAAGCGGAGGGGCCGCCCACCGGTCGCGCCGTGCTCGTGGTGGACACCTCGCTGGCCACGGAGGACGGCAACGCCTGGGCGCTCCAGGCCGCCACCCTGCGCGCGCTCCTGGAGAAGGACTCCACGCTGAAGGAGTACGCCGTCCTCCTCTTCGACGTGCGGCCCCGGTGGCTGCACGGAACGGGCTGGCGGACCAATGACTCCGCCCGGCGCCAGGAGACGTTCTCCGAGCTGGAGCGTGTCTACCTGGAAGGCGCCTCCCACGTGGATGGCATGCTGACGGAGCTGGACCGGGCCGCCGGTGAGTGGCTCAAGCCGGCGAAGCCCGGTGAGCGCGTGACGGCCTTCCTCCTGTCGGACGGCAACGTCACCTGGGGCCAGAGCACCATCGAGTCACTCATCTCCCGCCACGGCAGCACGGAGGCCCTGCGCTGGGTGACGTACCGCTTCGGCGAGTCGGCGGTGAACACGGAGCTGTTCGACGCGCTCTCCCGGGCCAGCGGCGGCCGGAGCGTGACGGTGCTCTCCGGGGCCCAGGTGGATGCCGCGGCGAAGGCCCACCGCGCCATGTCCGTGGTGCTCACCCGCGTGGAGGTGAAGGGCGCCGCCGTGAAGGACCTGGTCGTCGCCGGACGGCCCCACCTCGTGTTCCCCGGCCAGGAGCTGCTGGTGGCCGGACGGCTGCCGGAGAAGGGCACCCCGGAGCTGGTGGTGGCGACACGCGCGGGCGACGTGGAGCAGACGCTCAGCGTGCCCCTGTCCACCGAAGACAACAGCACCTTCGCGCCGCGCGCCTGGGCCGACCTCTTCGTCACCCGGATGGTGTCCCTGGACGACGTGCGACTGGACCGGATGGTGGTGGCGCTCAGTCAGCACTACCGGCTGGCCAACGCGCGCGCGTCCATGCTCGTGCTCGAGTCCACGGCGGACTACGAGCGCTTCGCCATCCAGAACGAGAGCGTGGAGCTGGATGCGCTGGAGACGCTGCGCAAGCGCGAGCAGGACCAGCGCAAGGACAAGCTCCAGGGCCTCGGCATGGACGCAGTGCCCAAGTCCGGGCTCGCCGTGGTGCGGTCCCTGACGGAGCATCGCTCCGCCCTGGCGCCCCTGATGAAGCGTCAGCCCCTGCGGGACGAGCCCTACGCGGGTGGAGAGCCCCGGCTCACGGCGGAGCTGGCCTACCGCAAGGCACGCCGTGAGAACCGCGACGACGTGACGCTGTACGAAGGCATCGCTCGCCAGCGCGCCTTCGCCGGAGACACCGGCGGCGCGCTGCGCGCCCTGTCCTCGCCCGTGGAGCTCAGGCCCAAGGACGCGGAGGCCCTGCGTCTGGTCGGCTACGGTCTGCTGGCCATGGGACAGTTCCCCGCCGCGGCGGAGCTGTTCGAGCACGTCCGCCTCAACCGCCCCTTCGAGGGACAGGCCTTCCTGGAGGAAGCCCTCGCGCTGGATGCCTCCGGGCGCTACGCCGACGCCGCGCGCAACTACGAAATCGTCCTCGCGGGAGGCCAATGGCGACACCCCGTGGAGCTGCGGCTGGTCGCGGCGTATCACTACGGGCGCCTGCTCTCCGCGCTGGCGCGACATCCCCGCGCGGAGTCCTTCGCGTCCGTGCTGAAGACGCGCATTGGCGAAATCCAGGAGGCCAGCACGGTCTGGTACGGCGGCATGTCCCCCACGCCCATCGACTACCAGCTCACCACCCACTGGAACTCGGACATGACGGACATCGACCTGTGGGTCATCGAACCCAACGGCGAGCGCTGCTTCTACCAGCACAAGGAGACCCGGCTGGGTGGCCAGCTCTACTGGGACATCACCGATGGCCTGGGCCCGGAGCTGTACCACGCGCGCAAGGTGGCCCCCGGCCCCTACCACGTCGTGGTGCATTTCTACGGGCACCGCGCGCCCAAGCTGTCCGTCCCCACCGCGCTGCTGCTGGTGAGCGACAAGGGCGTCTTCTCCTCCGGGGACTCCTACCAGCGGCGCTTCCAGCTGCGCATCCTCCCCAAGAACGACGCGAGGCTGCTGCTGCGCCGCGAGGAGTTCATCCCGCGCAAGACGGCCCTCTCCGCCGAAGGCCAGCCCTGAGCCACACGACTCCGCTCCATCCGCGAGAGGTCCGGCATGCATCACGGACGAAAACCCCGGGGACCCATCGGACGCGTCGGTGGCCTTCGCCGTGTCGAAGGCGCTGATGGCGTCCTCCGGGTCCGCGCCCTGGAGCGCGTCTCCGGCCCCGAGCGTATCGAGGCACGAGACGTGACAAGGCGATCCTTCTCGGAGGCACTGGACCGCGCCTCGCGAGGGCTTCACAGCACGGAGCCCCTGCCCTCGCCGTCGCCGCGCCGTGACTCGCCGCCACCGAGGCCGCGCAGCGACGACGAGGAGTCACTGCTCCCGCCAGAGCCACCGCCGGAAGGCTTCCTCGGAATGCTCTGGTGGAAGGTGAAGGGACGTCGCTAGAAGGTGAGGCCCGCGCCCAGGTACGGACCATGGAGCCGGTCCTGGTGGGCCACGCCGTCCACCGTGCCCTGGTCATCCAGGTACACGCCTCGCCAGCCGCCTCGCAGCATGAGGCTCCCCAGGTGCAGGGCCAGCCCCACCGTGCCGTCGAGCTGGAGGTAGGGCCATGGCGTGAGCTGCGTGCGCGCTTCCAGGTCCAGGGGGCCCAGCACGCAGGCCTCGAAGGACACCCCCACGCTGGGTCCGACGAGCGTCACATCCGGCGCATACGCCGTGCTCACGCCGGCCTCCGCGCGCAGCCGCAGGTGCTCGCGCACGAGGAACGCATGCGTCACGTGCGCCTCCACCAGCGTGAGCCTGTCCCTCCCCTCCGTCCCGTCATCGGTGGGCAACGACAGCCGCAGCACGTGTCCCTCCACGCCGAAGCGGCGAAACTCCAACCCCACGAACATGTCGGCGCCCTTCGCGTCGCCCCGCCAGAGCAGGTTCTGCGCGCCCATGCGAAAGGACACCGGCACCGCGTGCCGACGCTCCGTGCTCAGCTCGGTGGTGGCCACGCCCGGTGGAAGGCTCGCGTCGACCTGCTGGTTCAGGTGGGTGCCGGTGTTGGCAATCGCATGGACCATGCCCTGGAGCATCCACCCCACCACGCTCCCCACCACCTCGTTGCCCAGATCATCCAGCGAGTCCGAGCAACAGTCGTCGCTCCCCGAGTCGGAGGACTCACCGTCGGAGTCGGAGTCCTTGTCGTCGTCATCGGCATCGTCTTCCTTGCCAATGGCGGTGGCCTCGTGGGTGTCCGACGTCGACTCGCTCGGCTTGGAGCGCTTGCCGAAGCGGGCCTCCGCTGGAGCGGCCAACAGCAGGCCCAGGAGCAGTCCCGCGGACCATCTGGCTTGAATTGAAGGCACGCCCCCTCCGACATCGCTGGCCGCGGATCCGTTCCACGGGGGGGCCATTCAAGCGCGGGAAGGGGTCTGGACGCCAATCGTCCCGGTGAGTCAGCGACGACGGCGCGACGGCGTGGACGCCTCGGAGAACGTGTCACACGCCTCCAGGGTGCCCTGCGACAGGCCTCGCTTGAACCACGAGACGCGTTGCTCCGAGGAGCCGTGGGTGAAGGACTCGGGGACGACGTAGCCCCGGGTACGACGCTGGAGCGTGTCGTCGCCAATGGCGGTCGCCGCGCCCAGCCCCTCCTCCACGTCCCCCGCCTCCAGCACCTGGCGCTCCTTCTGCGCATGGTGGGCCCAGATGCCGGCGAAGCAGTCCGCCTGGAGCTCCTGGAGCACCGACAGCGCGTTGGCGTCCTCGGGAGAGGCCCTGCGCCGTGCGGCCTGCACCTGCTCGGAGATGCCCAGCAGGTTCTGCACGTGGTGGCCCACCTCGTGCGCCACCACGTAGGCCTGGGCGAAGTCACCCGGCGCGCCGAAGCGACGGTCCAGTTCGTCGAAGAAGTCGAGGTCCAGATACACGCGCTGGTCCGGCGGGCAGTAGAACGGCCCCACCGCGCTCTCCTGGAGCCCGCATGCGGACCGCACCGCACCGGAGAAGAGCACCAGCCGGGGGTCCACGTAGCTCACGCCTCGCGGCTCCAACAGGCCCGGCCACGTGTCCTCCGTGTCCGCGAGGATGACGGACACGAAGTCCTTGAGCTCCGCCTGACGCGGGTCCTCGGGCGCGCCCGAGCCTCCCGTGCCGTAGTCGCGAGAGGTCCCCTGACCGCCCCCGGAGTTGGTCGAGGAGATGACCGACGGGTCTCCTCCCAGCAGCATCACCAGCAGCGCCACCACCAGCGAGGCGGCACCACCGCCCACCGCCAGCGGACGTCCGATTCCACTGCCCCGCCGGTCTTCCACATTGGAGCTGCGACGTCCTCCCTGCCACCGCATGCCTGCCCTCCTCCTCGACGGATGCTCCGTCGGGGCAAGGTAGTCAGCGCCGGAGCGGAAGGACGCGCCGCACGGCCCCCTCGCCTGGCCGACCGCGCGCCAGGCAAGGGAGCAGCCAGGCGATCAAGGCACCGACAGCGCCTGGAGCGCGGTGCGGGCCTGGCCCTCGTCGGCGACCACCCCGACCACCAGTCGCTTCAAGCAACCGTCGAACTCCTGCTTCAGCGCGGCGGACGTCACGGCCTGGAGATGGGCGGGACGCTGGGCCAGCGACTCTGGCGGGAAGCCGCGCACGCGCGCGTCCAGCAGCGCCTGCACCCATGCCTCCGAGGAGATGTACGACACCGCCTGCCTCGCGAGCAGCCGCGTGCGGGCCCGCGAAAGCTCCCGCTCATCCACGTTCGTGGCGAAGTTGGAGAGCATGGCCTGGACGGACTTCGCTCCCTCCGCCATGCGCTGCGCGTCCACCACGCCCTCCACCACCAGGTGGGAGGCGCCGCCGCGGGCCAGCCACGTACTCGCGCTGAAGCCGTAGGAGGCACCCTGCTGCGAGCGCAGCTCGTTGAACGCATACGCCGACACCAGCTCCGCCATCAGCGAATAGCGCGCCTCCGCCTCGGGGGTGGCCGTGGGCAACCGGCAGGCCAGCTGCAGGTGGCCCTGGCTCGCGCCCGGGCGGGGCGTGACGAGCGTGCGGGCCTTCGCGGAGGGCTCGGGCAGCGACGGCGCCGCGGGCACACTCACTGCCGTGGCCGGCCCGTGCTTCCAGCCGCCCAGGTACTCGCGCACCAGGGGCTCCACCGTCTTCACGTCGAACTCACCGGCGATGACCACCACCGTGTTGGCGGGGCGGTACACATCCCCAATCCAGGACTGGACCTCGTCCCAGGTCACCTGCGCCATCTCCTCACCCGTGGCGTCCCGCGAGTAGGCGTGGGCCCCATAGAGGGCCTTCATCAGCTCGCGCTCCGCCCGGACTTCCGGGTGCGCATCCACCGCGCGGCGCCACGGCACCACCTGCTCCTGCAGGTACTTCACCGCGTCCAGAGAGGTCCTCGTGGTGGACAGCTGCTCGGACAGCATCGCCAGCATGTTGCCGACGTTGCCGGCGGTGCCCGACACCTCGATGCGCTGGTGGTCCCTGCGCATGGAGTCCCACACGTGCAGGCCCCAGTGGCTGGCATGGCCCTCGAACCACGACTCGCGGAAGGAGCCGTAGTCGGCCAGCGCCGCCGCGCCCGCACGGGCACCGTACGTGGAGCCACCGCCCAGCACCGCGCCCACCCGCACCACGGGCAGCCCCGGCCTCGGCGCGAGCAGCACCTCCATGCCGTTGTCGAGCTTCAGCGTCTGCACGGGCGCGGACAGGGCCGTCAGCATGGACGGGGTGATGCGCTGCTCGGCCGTCAGGGTGGAGTACTCCACCGGCAGGGGCGGGGGCGCCGCCACCGAGACGCCAGCGCTCTCACCCGGCCGCACCAGGATGATGCGAGCCCTGTCTCGCTGGAGCCACTTGTAGGCGAAGTCCGTCACCTTACCGCCATCGATGGTCATCAGCGCCATCTGCGAGCGGGTGTAGCCGCGCACGTCGAGCATGAAGTGCGTCAGCTCCGCGCGGCGGACGGTGCGCGCCATCAGGTCCTCGGACTCCAGCACCATGCCGGTGATGACGTTGCGGCGCATGGACTGGAAGTCGAACTCGCGGCCGAGCACCGCTCCGGCATTGATGGTCTGCGTCCACGTCTCGTGGACCTGATCCAGCACCTTGTCCGCGGACTTGCGCGGGTGCTCTCCCGTGGTGAGCGCCACGCGAACCACCAGCAGCGACGAGCGCGTGCCAGCCACCACCTGCGTGCCGATGCCGGCGATGTCGCCGTCATTGCGCATGGCCCCCTGCAGGTTCCGGTTCAGGTTCACCCGGACGAAGTCATGGATGGCGCTGGCCTCGTCGAAGGAGCGCGGCAACACCCAGGACAGGTACAGCTCGGGCGAGCCGACGGATGCCTTGAACTCCGGAATCGACGGCGAGGCGGCCTTCAGCGGAGGCTCCGTCACCTGCGGCATGCGAGTGCCCACGGCCAGCGGCGCGCCAGTGCCCACCCACGCGGGGGGCAGGTTCTGCATCAGCACCGCCTCCACGGCGGCCAGGTCCACGTCCCCGGCGATGACCAGGGTGATGTTGTCCGGACGGTAGTGGTTGCGCGCGAAGCGCTGGGCGTCCGCCAGGGCGAGCGCCGTGAGCGACTCGTGCGTGCCGATGATGGGCCGCGAGTACGGGTGCTCCGCCGGATAGGCGGCGGCGTGCATCCAGCTGAAGACCTGGCCCACGTAGCCCGTCTCGTTGCGCTGGCGCAGCTCGTTGCGCACCACCTCGCGCTCGACCGCGAAGACCTCCGGCGTGACACCGGCGAGCGGAGCGGACATCCGCTGCCCCTCCATCTTCAGCAGCGCGGCCAGCGACTCCTTGGGCGCCAGCGTCTGGTAGAGCGTGTGGTCCAGGCTGGTGAAGGCATTGAACTGGCCGGCGCCCACGTCCTCCAGGCGCGTCCACACCGACGGGCTCCCCGCGTGACGCGAGCGGAACGCCAGGTGCTCCACGACGTGCGCCAGGCCCTCCTTGCCCACCGGGTCGCTGGAGCCGCCCGTTCCCACCAGGGCCACCACCGCCACCACCGGCGCGCGCGTGTCCTGCTCCACCACCACGCGCAGCCCCGAGGGCATGCGGAAATCCCGCAGAGGGAAGGACACGTCGCGCATCACGACCTGTCCACGCTGCGGCAGCGTTGAACAGGCGCCAAGCACGGCGGAAAGGACGACGACGGCCGCCGTCATCCTCCGAGCACGCGGAGAAGACCGAGACAGAATCTGGGAGCTCATATGAAATGGACTCGTGGGGGACGGCGCGCAAGGACAGGCATGCGCGCCTGGGAGACAACGAGTGCTCCATAGACCAACTGATGGCGTGAACACCATCATCGTTCCGTCATGAACTGTTACACAGCCGCGGCCACGTGCTGACTTCCCCAGTGGGCGATGCCGAGGATGGACTCCATGGGGTTGACGCCCAGCGCGGTGGGGAAGACGGAGCCATCCACGACGAAGAGGTTGTCCGCGTCCCAATAGCGCAGCGTGCTGTCCACCACGCTCGTCTCCGGGCTGCCGCCCATGGAGCAACCGCCCATCTGGTGCGCGCTGAGGACCGAGAGCTGGAGCGGGCCATAGGGCGCGTCGTCCAGCAAGCCGAGGTCCTTCTCGCTTCGCATCACCACGGGCCGCGAGTGTGGACTCGACACCTGCTCGGCACCGGCGGCGAACTGGATGCGCGCGGACACCTTGAGGGCCTCGCGAAAGGCTTCCCAGTGAAAGTCGTTGAGCGGGTAGTTCACCTTGAAGCGCGTGTATTCCCCCTCGCCTCGCAGGGCCACCGTGCCGCCCTCGTCGCCCGGGTGTACGCCATCCAGACAGATGGAGATGAGCGCATTGGCATACGGCAGCCGCGCCATCTGGTCCTGGTGCGCCGGGCCCAGGCCGGTCAACGCCAGTGAGCTCAGGATGGGGAGCAGCGGAGGCACCTCCAAGAGCCACCCCAGCCTTCCCTGTCCCCGGTCGATGAACTGCCTCGAGTACACGGTGAGCGGCGCGCCGGTGTACGCCTCCACGGGCTCCCGGAAGTGGGCATTGGAGACGACCACCGGATGCAGGAAGAGGCGCTTGCCCACGCGGCCCCGGCCGGTGAGTCCGCTGCGCAGCAACAAGCCCGGGGAGTTGATGGCGCCGCCGCACACGGCCGTCACCTTCGCCTTCACGGTGAGCCGCTTGCCGGTGGGGCGGTCCGTGCCTGGATTGAGCACCTCCGCGTGGACGGCCACCACGCGCCCGCCCTGGGTCTCCAGTCGCCGCGCGCTGACATTGGCGAACAGCCGCATCCCCTTCTCCACCGCCTCCGGGATGAGCGTCACCAGCATGGACTGCTTGGCGTTGGTGGGGCAGCCCAGGCCACACGCGCCCAGCGACGCGCACGAGCGGACGTTGCGCTTCACCGTGCCCCGGCTGTAGCCCAGCGCGCCCAATCCCTCCCACAGAATCCGGTTGTTGCGATTGGACTGCTCAATGGGCCATTCGCGGATGTTCAGCCGCTCTTCCAGCCAGTCCCAGTGCGGCGCGAGCGTGGCGGCATCCAGGCCCTTCACCCCGTGCGTGTCGCGCCAGCGCTCGAGGATTTCCGGCGGCGTGCGGAAGCAGGCGCACCAGTTGATGGCGGTGCCCCCGCCCACGGTGCGCCCCTGGAAGATGCCGATGGACAGGTCATCCGTCGCCCGGTTTCCAGCCTCCTGGTAGAAGGTCGAGTACGCCTTCGCCTCGTTCAGGTCGAAGTCGCGACGCGTGTGGTAGCCGCCCTCCTCCAGCATCACCACGTCCAGCCCGCGCTTCGCCAGCTCCAGCCCGAGCACCCCGCCGCCCGCGCCGCTGCCCACCACGCAGACATCACACGTGAGCGTCTGGTCCTCGGTCAGCTCGTCTCCCGTCCTGATGCGGCCGCTCATGGCGTGGACCCTCCGCTGCCCGCGAAGGAGCCGTCTCCAGGCCCCCGCCACACCGGAGCGTCCGCGACGTGGAAGCCCTGTGGCACCACATAACCCGTGGCCGCGATGGCCGCCGGATGTGAGTAATAAGCGGCATGGGCCAGCGAGCGCAGCGCGTGAAAGGCGCCGCGACGAAACACCAGCCTCGACGTCCGCCAGTCCTCCAGCACGGCGTCCTGCGCCTCGGGAGCCAGTCGTGAGAAGGGCGTGACGCCGCCCGCGAAGAGCAGCCCGGCCAGCGCGTTGTCGAAGATTCCCAGCACGTCCCGGACCTCCCGCGCGATGGAGGGGTCTCCCCGCGCGAGCAGCCTGTCCGCCAGGAAGGCCACGCGCACCGTGTCCGCGTCTGGCCAGCCTTCACGCGGCTGGAACGCACGGCGGGCCAGGGCCTGGAACGTGGCGTACTCGCGCGGCCCGAGGACGAGCAGCCCTTCCTCGGGCAAGGGCAATGACAGCCCTTCCCGCAGGATGAGGACTCCGCTGCCCCCCAGGGCGAGCAGCGCGCCTCCGAACACCCCTCGTTTGAGCAGGCCCCGACGCGACAGCGCGGGCGGCCCGACGTGAGACGGGGACATCGCATCCTCCGAAACGAAACGGGTACACGACACGCCGTGAGGCGACAGGAGTCTATCCCGCGCGCATCATCAGAGCGCAATCGACGGGCTCCCCTCCGCGCGTCAGGGGGCCGGAGCCGGGGGCGCCTGGCGTTTGTCCTTCAACACCTGTCCTGACAATTCCTTGCGCCCGGTGACGTCGGCGAAGCCTTCCAGCACCATCGCGCTCAAGTCGAAGGGCACGCCTCGCTCCCGCTCCAGCTTCTGGGCGCGGGACGCCAGGGCCTCGCGTGACTGCTTTTCGGCGGACGGCACACCCACGAAGATGCGGTTGGCGTGGTCCTCCACCTCGAAGGTGTAGAGCTGGCGGAAGCCCGCCTGCCACGTGCGCAGCATGGAGGAGAAGAGCGGATTGGGCGGGTCCTCCCAGACGTTGCCCACCACCACCCCACGCGCCGTCAGACGCGCGCGCACCGCGGCGAGAAACTCCACCGTGCCCAGGTGCTCGGGGATGCTGTCGGGGCCGTACGCGTCCAGGAAGACGAGGTCATACGCGGGGCGCTTCGCCTCGATGAAGGCCCGGCCGTCCGCCACATGCGCCTTCAGTCGCGCGTCCTCGGTGAAGCCGAAGAAACGCCGCGCCACGTCCACCACATCCGGGTCGATGTCCACCACGTCGATGTGCGCCTCGGGCAGCACCGCGCGCAGGAACATGGGCATGGCGCCTCCGCCCAGCCCGACGACGAGGATGCGCTGGGGACGGGGGACGAAGGCCAGCCCCACCATGGCCATGCGCGTGTAGCCCAGCTCCAGCTTCAACGGCTGCCCCGGCCACACGACACTCTGGAGCGCGCCCGACTCGTCGAACTGGAGGTAGCGCCGGCCCTCCGCGTCCTGCGTCACCGCGACGAGCGTATAGGGCGACTGTTTCTGGTGGAGGACGGTGCGCGGACTGGCGGACGCGCACGACAGGAAGGCCAGCACCAGCAGCGCCAGGCGAGGGTTGAAGCGCCGCATTCCCACTCCTTCCGACCGCCATTCAAAGTAGCACTTCCGCCAGGAAAACCAACGGGTTGACGTGCCCCTTCGCGCGGTTCACCTTGGCGCCCATGACGCATGCGCAGGGACACCTCTCCGAAGACGTCCGGGCCATCATCGCCGAGGAGGAGGCGCTGCTGACGCGCGTCCAGGCGACGCTGGAGGCCGCGCGTCGCAAGGCCGGACGGGCGCAGGAGGACCGGGGGCTCGTCGCGCAGCTCCAGGCGCTCCGCGACGAGGCGGCGAGCGCGGCCGAGGCCGACCTTCCCCATCTCTTCTTCCAGATGGACCAGACGCGGGCCCTGCTGGACCGGCAGGAGAGCGCGCAGCTCCCGGACGCCCAGGCCCCCTACTTCGCGCACCTGCGCCTGGCTGGCGACGCCGGTCCGCGCGACTATCTGCTCGGGCGCACCACCTTCGCGGATGTGAGCGCCGGAGTGCGCGTCATCGACTGGCGCTTCGCCCCCATCGCCCGCGTCTTCTATTCGTACGAGGAGGGCGACGCGTACGAGGAACAGTTCGGCGAGCGGCTGGCCGAGGGCACCGTCGAGGTGCGCCGCCTCGTCGTCATCGAGCGAGGAGTGCTGACGCGCATCATCTCCGGCGCCCTCGTGCTGGAGCGCGCGCAGGACGGCACGTGGCATGGCGTGGGCCGAGACGTCACCGCGCTGCGAGCGGGTGGCGCGGGGTCGGCCGCCCGGCCCGGAGCCCTGGGGACGGGCAAGGGCGCACGGCGCGCGGAGGATGCCTTCGGAGTCACCGCCCTCCTGGACGCCGAGCAGTACGAGGCCGTCAGCGTGGACGCCTCACACCCGCTGCTGGTGCTGGGCAGCGCGGGCAGCGGGAAGACGACGGTGGCCCTGCACCGGCTGGCGAAGATTGCCTTCGACGACCCGGCGAAGTACCCGCAGGCGCGGATGAAGCTCATCGTCCCCGAGGAGGGCCTCGCCCGACTGTCGCGCCGACTGCTGGCGCCCCTGGGCCTGGGCCGCGTCTCGGTGGATACGCTGGACCACTGGCTCCTGGCCACGGCGCGCTCCGCGTTCAATCTGCCAGGCATCAAGCTGAGCCCGGAGACGCCGCCGCTCGTGTCGCGCTTCAAGCGCCACCCCGCGCTTCGGCGCCTGCTGCTCGGCCGCATCGGCGCGCCCAAGACACAGGCGGGCACCACGCTGGAGCGGCTGCACCGGCGCCTGGCGGACGCGTACCTGGACCGGCACTTCGTCGAAGACGTGGTGAACAAGGCGAAGGGCGAACTGCCGCGCACCGTCATCGACGAGGTGCTGGAGCACACGCGCCTGCAGCGCTCCACGCCGCTGGAGAAGGAGCTCAAGGACATCACCGACCCGGAGCGACTCATCACCGTGGACGGCAAGGCGCTCGAGGACGACACGCCCTACGCCCTGGCCGGCACGGTGGACCTGGAGGACCTGCCCATCCTCATGTTCCTCAAGGCCCAGCAGGGTCCGCTCGGCCTGGAGCGACTGGCCCACATGGTCCTGGACGAGGCGGAGGACTTCTCCCTCTTCGAGCTGTTCGTCGTGCGCAAGCTGCTGGGCAAGGGCCGCAGTTGCACGCTCGCGGGCGATGAGATGCAGCAGACCGAGGCGGGCTTCGCGGGCTGGCCCGAGGCGCTCGACGAACTGGGCATCCGCGACGCGTCCACCTGCCGGCTGCAGGTCTCCTACCGCTGTCCGGCGTCCGTCGTCGAGCTGGCGCGACAGGTGCTCGGCACCCAGGCTCCAGCGGAGTCGACCGCGCAGCCTCCCCGCGCGGGCGCGCCGGTGGGCTTCCACCACTTCCCCGTCGAGGCCCAGGCCCAGCTCTTCGTCGGCGAGGCCCTGAGGGACCTCGTCTCACGCGAGCCCCACGCCTCCGTGGGCGTCATCGCCAGCAGCCCCGAGTCGGCCGACGCCGTCTATCGCGTCGTCGCGGACCAGGCGTGGGCGCGTCGGGTGAAGGACGGTGAGTTCTCCTTCGAGCCCGGCGTGGACGTGACGGACGTGGGCAGCGTGAAGGGCCTGGAGTTCGACTACGTCATCCTCCCGGACGTCACCGCGCGCGCCTGGCCCGTGGATGACGAGTCCCGCCGCCGCCTGCACGTGGCCATCACCCGCACCTCCCATCAGCTCTGGGTGGTGTCCTCGGGCGCGCGCTCGCACCTCATTCCGGCGGCTGGCGCGGCAACTCCACTGTGAAGGTGGAACCCTGACCGGGCGCGCTGCGCACGAGGATGCGCCCGCCCATGGCGTCGACAATCTGCCGGACAATCCACAGGCCCAGCCCCAGGCCGCCGTAGTGCCGCTCGCTGGCCAGCCGCTCGAAGCGATGGAACAGACGCGGCTGCGCCTCCAGGGCGATGCCCACGCCCTCGTCCCGCACGGACAGCCAGGCCCGCTCCGCGTCCGCGCCCACGCTCACCTCGATGGGGTGGCCCCGGCCATACTTGATGGCGTTGGACAGCAGGTTCTGGAGCACCTGCTCGACACGCAGCCGGTCCCAACTGCCCGTCGCGGGCCCCGGCGCCTCCAGCCGCAACGAGCACCCCGCTCGCGACAGCTCCTCCGCGTAGCGCGGCACCAGCTCCCGCGTGAGCGCGGCCAGGTCCAGCTCCTCCCGCTCCAGCCGCAGCTTGCCCGCGGTGATGCGCGACACGTCCAGGAGCTCGCGCACCAGACTGGACAGTCGGGAGAGCTGCCGTTGCACGGCCATCACCTTGTTGGAGACGGACTCGGACGCCACGTCCCCGGGGCTCGCCCTGGGAGATTCCAGCTGGCGGCGCAGCGCCTGGACGTTGAGGGTCAGCGAGGTGAGCGGCGTGTTCAGCTCATGCGAGGCGACGGAGAGGAAGGAGTCCCGGGCGCGCACCGCCTCCTGCGCCTCCGTGTAGAGCCGCCCGTTGTCCAGCGACGTGGCCGCGCGCCGCGCCAGGTCCTCCGCGAGCCGCACGTCCGCCTGCGTGTAGCGCCGGCCGCCCTCGGTGTTGACGAGCGAGAGCGCCCCGAGCACCTGCCCCCGACTCATCAAGGGCACGATGATGTACGCCGTCAGGCCCAGCTCCTGCGTCGCGCGGCGCCGGGCCTCGTCGGCGATGCCCTGCGCGAGCGCTTCCGGCCGCAGCTCCGCCACGAACTCCGTGGCCCCCGTGCGCAGCACCTTGCCCACCCCGTGGGCATCATCCATCCGGATGGGGTAGCGCTCATGGTACGCACGCGTGCGCGCCACCAGCTCCGGCCGCACGTGCGCCATGGCGACCCGCCGCACGCTCCCGTCGGGCAGGGGGACGTCCACGCTGCACCCATCCGCCAGGGGAGGCACGGCGAGCGAGGTGAGCCGCTGGAGGATTTCGTCGTGCTCCAGGGACGAGGTCATCACCTCGCTGGCCTGCGCCAGGAAGGCCGCATGCCGCTGCGCGCGCCGCGTCTCGTCGTAGAGGCCCCGGAGGATGGCCTCCTGCTTCTTCTCCGCCGTGTTCTCTCGCGAGAAGACGTAGACGCGGCCATGGCCCCGGAACAGGCGCAACACGAACCAGCGGTCCTCGGACGCGAAGTGCCACTCGAAGGCTTCCGGCTCGCCCGCCGCCGCCACGCGCTGGAACCGCGCCTGGAGCTGCTCTCGCACGACCTGCGGATACAGCTCCCACAACGAGCGGCCGAGCAGCTCCGCCCGGGGGCCTCCGAAGGCACGCTCCATCGACGGGTTCGCGTAGAGGCACGAACCGTCCGGCGCGCAGACGGCGACACTCTCCGGGAACTGGTCCCACAGAACGGTGTCGAGTCCCTCCACGTCCACGGGGGACGCGGCGGCGTTGGCAAACCCTTGTCCGGTCAAGTGATGGTCCACGCGCTCGGTGCGGATGCGGGTCAAGGCCCCCAGCTCCCGCTTAGCACTTCCCTCGTGTCAGCCCACCGCTACCTCCCACACCTCTGCTCGTCAGACAACACTCGGCGCCCTGGGGCCAGACAGGCCCTCAAGGGCCCGGCGGCGGCAAGGGTGCCGGCAGCGGCAGTCTCACGGTGAAGCGGGCGCCCTGACCTGGGGCGCTCTCCACGGACAGGCTGCCCCCATGGAGCTCCACGAGCTGGCGGGAAATCCACAGCCCCAGCCCGAAGCCCGGCCGCGTCGGGTCCAGACGCGAGAAGCGCTGGAACAGCCGCGCCTGGTCCTCCGGGGAGATGCCCGGCCCCTCATCCCTCACCCAGAGGAGCACGAAGTGTGGCTCCGCGCGCAGCGCCACCTCGATGGCCGTCCCCGCGGCGTGCCGCAAGGCATTGGTGAGCAGGTTGGTGAAGACCTGCTCGACGCGCGTGCGGTCCCACGCGCCGACGATGCCGGGCGGGGCGCGCAGGCACAAATCACAGCCGGCCCGCCGCACGTCCTCCTCCATCCGCTCCACGGTGTGGCGCACCAACTGCCCCAGGTCCACCTCCTCCAAATCCAGCACGGGCCGCTGCGTGGACAACAGCGACACGTCCAGGAGCGTGGCGATGAGCCTGTCGAGCCGCCCGCACTGGTCCTGGACCCGCGCCAGACGCCGAGGCACATCCTCAGGCCCGAGCGCGCCGAGCTGCGCGGAGCGCACCAGCCCATCCACGTAGAGCCGCAGCGACGTCAGGGGCGTGCGCAATTCGTGGGAGGCCACGGACAGGAACTCGTCGCGCACCCGCAGCGCCGCCTCCAGGGCGGCCGTCCGCTCCAGCACCCGCTGCTCGAGCTCCCCCGTGGGCTGGCGCGACTCCTCCTCGGAAGAGCCCTCCTCGCGTTCGCCCTCTCCGGGCAAACCCGTCCGACGCGTCTCCACCACCATGCCCCGCGTCTCTAGCGGAGCATGCGGGGCGCTCCAATCCGGCGTCCGGCCGTGCGCCCCCGCAAGCTTTCACTATCCGACACGAGCGGGCGCGCTCAGGGCTGCGGCTGTCCCTGACGCCACTGCTCGCGGCGCTGCTCCTGCGAGCGGCGGTGCGCGAGCGACTCCTCTTCCTGTCGGGGGTACTCCGACAGCCGCGTGCGGTGCATGTTGATGCTCAGCTCGTACAAACCCTTGTCACGCTCGGGCAGCTTGTCGCCCTGCTCCTCCAGCACCGTGGTCGCGAACCGCAACATGTCCTCTGACACCTTGCGTCGTCGGTCGTAGTACTGGTGAATCTCAGACTCGGTGGCGTCACCCGACTGCACCCGGCCAAAGACTTCATTCCACTTGCGCGTCTCCTCCTCGCGCTTGCGCAAGAGCTCCGGGTCCTTCGTCGGCGCGCCCAGCTCCCAGTACAGGTTGTCCGGCAGCTTCGCGCGCAGCGCCTCCAAATCCAATGGATAGGCCTGGGGCTCGCCGTCCCCTTCAGGCTCGGGCTCCGGCGCCCGGAGCGTCTCCGGAATGACGCTGCTTGTCATTCCTTGCGGAGGGGTGGGCCTGTCTCT
>NZ_JABUMQ010000194.1:0-21671 GCF_013336645.1 Myxococcus sp. CA039A
GCCTCGGATGGAGTCGGCGGCCCCCGCCCCGGGCCTTCCCCGGATGGAGTCCCCGGCCGCGGCCCCCGTCAGCCTTCCTCCGCTGGAGTCCGTGGATACCCTGCCAGGGCTTCCGGTGATGGCGGAGAGCGCACCTCGCGCGGAGAAGCCGCGGCCCCCGTCGGTCCGGACTGCGTCTCAGCCGGGTGTCGCGGAAGTGCATGCCCGTCCCGCGTCGCTGTGGCGCCGGCTGCTCTCGTTCACCATCGACACGGCGGCCATCGCTGGCGTGGCGGCGCTCTACATCACCCTCGCCTCGTCGGTGACGGGGACGAAGGCGCCCGTGGCCGGGCTGACGGGCCTGGACGGCTTCGTCGCGTGGCTGCGCGCGCTGCACACGGTGTTGCTGCCGGGCTTTTTCCTGGTGCTGATCCTGGCGCTCGTGTACTGCGCGGTGGCGGCCTTTCTCTGGAATGGACGCACGCTGGGCCGGCTGCTCCTGGGCCTCCGCCTGGTGGACACGCATGGACTGGCGCCCGCTCCGGGTCGGGCCATCGTGCGGGCGCTGCTCGCCAGCGTCTCCTTCGTCCTGTTCCTGGGCGGATTCTGGATGGCGCTCTTTGATCGCCGCGGACAGACGCTCCATGACAAGCTGACGTCCACTTTCGTCGTTCAACCCAGCTGATTCACCGCTTCATTGTGCCTTGCGGCCGCGGCCGTAAGATGCCGCGCCTACATGCCCGCCCGCCTCGCCCAGCTTCTCGTCTCCCGCACGCTCCTTTCCCAGGAGAAGGCGGGAGAGTTGTTGCGAATACAGCAGGCTCAGGGCGGGCACCTGGACACGGTGTTGCTGGAGCAGGGCCTGGTGAGCGAGACGGATGTGCTCGCGCTGCTCGGGGACGTCGCCGGCTTCAGACCGGTGAACCTGGTCGACTTCGAGCCGAACGCCGAGGTCGCCTCCTTCATCCCGCCGAAAATCGCCGAGCGGCTCAGCGTGGTGCCGCTCTCCCTGGATGGGCAGACGCTGCACGTCGCCTGCGCGTATCCGGTGCCGAAGAAGGAGCTCGACGAGGTCGGCTTCCTGTTGGGCAGGCCGCTCGAGCTGTGGGTGGCGGCCGAGGTGCGAATCCGCGAGTGGATTTCCACCATCTACCGCCAGCCCCTGGCGCCGCGCTTCGTCCAGCTCGTCGCCGCGCTGGACCCCGAGGAGCAGCTTCCCGTCACGCCCCCGCCGCCTCCTCCGCCGGATGAGTCCCTCACGGTGGAGATGGTGGAGCGGCTGGCCCGTTCGGTGGCGCGAGAGCCCCTGACCACCGAGGCGAGGCCCACGCCGAAGGCGCCGCCCGCGTCCCAGCGGCCTCCGCCGCCTCCTCCGCCCGACACGGCGGCCGCACCGCCTCCCGCGTTCGTCCGGGCGCCCCTGCGCCTGAACATGCCCGCGGCCGAGCACCCCGCCACGGCGACGCCGTCGAGGCCCGACACGCGTCCGGCCCAGCCCCCCGTCCTCACCGCGACGCCCCCCATGGGCGCACCGACCCGGCCACCCGTCGGCGCACCGGCACAGCCCCCTGTCCTCACCGCGACGCCGCCCGCCGGAGCACCGGGGCCGCGAGGCGCTCCTGTCGCGCCGCCGACCCGAACCACGGAGGCCACGCCCTCGACGCGTGTCGCCTCCACCGCGACACCAGCGGCCCCGTCCGTCGCGGCGCCTCCGACCGCGCAGCCCGCGCGCCCCGCTGACAGCGCGCAGTCCGCGTCTCGTCCCGCTGACGGCGCGCAGCCCGCCTCTCGTCCCGCTGACAGCGCGAAGCCCGCCTCTCGTCCCGCAGACGTCGCGCAGCCTGGTTCGCGTCTCGCCGATGGCGCGCAGCCCGCCTCTCGTCCCGCTGACGTCGCGCAGTTCGCGACGCGCCCCGCTGACACCTCGCAGCCCTCGACCCGTCCCGCGACGGCGCCGCCCACTGGCGCGCAGCCCGCTGCCCGCCCGGCGACGAATCCCGCTGGAGCGCAGACGGGAGCCCCGCAGGTGTGGCCCCCGGCGCCGCCCGCGCAGCCCGGTACGGCGCCCCAGGTCTGGCCACCGGGCCCTCCCGCGCAGCAGTCCGCGGCCGACGCCCTTCCGCCGCCCACGCTCCGCTTCGGCTCTCCGCTCTCGGGAACGCGTCCGGACGCCCCCGTTCCGCTCCAGCCGCCGCGCTCGAATGAGCCCGCGTTCATCGTCTTCCCCAACCCGGGCAAGCCGTCCGCTCCGGCTCAGGCGCGTCCTCGTCAGGCCGAGCCGGAAGCACGGCCGCCCGCCTCGCCCGCCAGCCAGGACGTTCCGGACTGGACGCTGGCCCAGGCGCGCGCGGCGCTGAAGGAGTCCACCAAGGACCGCGACCGGCTGATGGACGTGGCGCTGCGCTTCGGCCGGCGCACGTTCGACTATGTGGCGGCCTTCGCCGTGCTGCGTGGCGCGGCGGTGGGCTGGGACGGTCGTGGCGAGGGCATGACGGGTGAAGGGCTCGCCCAGGTGTCCGTGCCGCTCGACGCGAGCAGCGTCTTCCGCACCGTGGCAGTGACGCGGGGAAGCTACGCGGGCCCGTTGCCTCCGGACGCGCTCACCCGACACTACCTGGAGCTGTTCGGTCGGCAGACGCCGCGCACCGTGTTCCTGTACCCGGTGGAGGTGAAGGGTCGGCTGGTGGCCATCCTCTACGGGGATTGCGGCCAGAAGCCGATGAGCCAGCGCCGGCTGTCGGACTACATCCTGTTCTGCCAGGACCTGTCCTCGGCCTTCCAGGAGCTCATCCTGTTCCGCAAGCAGCGCGTCACCGCGGAGCCGCGCGCGCCGGAAGAGGACATCTCCATCGACGTGGACGTGCCGGTCGCCGCAGCTCCTGTTCCCGCGCCCGCGGTGGTGGCGGGACTGGGCTGGGGCCCCTTCTTCGGCCGAGGCACCTCCGGCACCATGGGCCGCGCCGCCGCGTTGCCGCCGCGCGCGCAGTCGCAAGAGGAGCGCCCGCCTCCGGACTTCGCGCCGCTGCTGCGCCGACTCACCGGCCCGGACGCCGCGCAGCGCTCCAACGCGATGGTGGAGCTGGCGCGCTCGCCCGAGGCCAGCGCCCGAGTGCTCGCCCAGCACTTCCCCGGCCCCACCGCCTGGAGCCGGCTGCCCGTCGTCGAGCTGCCCGAGGCGGACGAGCTGGGACCGATTCCCGCCGCGCTGTCGCGCCTGGGGCGTCCGGCGGCGCAGGCCCTGTCGCCGCTGCTGGATTCACAGGACGCGGACACGCGCTACTTCGCGCTGCTCACGGCGGGCAACCTGCCCTACGTGGAGCTGGTGGATGGCGTGCTGCGCGGGCTGTTCGACCTGGAGCCGGATATCTCCAGCGCCGCGCGCGTGGCCGCCGCCGCGCTCAAGCAGTTGCCCCGCCTGGACGCGGCGCTGCGTGAGCTGCGCCAGGAGCTCACGAGCCGGGACATGATGCGTCGTGCGCTGGCCGCGAGGGCGCTGGGCAGCCTGCATGACCGCGAGGCCGTCGAGGGCCTCATCCAGCTCACGAGCAGCGACGACGAGATGTGCGCCCAGGCCGCGGCGGAGGCGCTGCGTGAAGTGACGCGCATGCCGCTGGGCCTCAGCCCGAAGCAGTGGGCGACCTGGTGGCTGGAGAACCGCAGTCGCCGCCGCGCGGACTGGCTCATCACCGCGCTGCGCCACCGTGAGCTCGACGTGCGCCTCGCCGCCATCGAGGAGCTGAGCCGCGCGCTCAACGACACGCTCGGCTACTACGCGGACGCCCCCGAGGCGGAGCGCGAAGTGGCCGCGCGGCGCTGGGAAGCCGCGGCGGTGGACCCGGCCAACGCGCGCCGGCTCGGCATGCTCTGAGAGTGCCTGACAAAACAGGCAGGGAGACCGGAGGAGCGAGAGCTGCTCAACGGTCCTCGTTCGCCCACCGCGCGCGGAGGTTGGCGACCATTTTCACGGCATCGGCATCAACGGAGGACTGAGCCATGGACTCGGCTCTTGCCAGGCACGAACGCGCGCTGTGCGCTTGACCTGACCGCCAGCGGACGTCCGCCAGGGCCAGCAGCAGGAGTGGCTCGCCTTCCGAGGTAGCAACTGCCTCTTCGTAGTAGAGCGCTGCCTGCGAAAGCCCGCCGACTTCCTCGCAGAGGAGGCCCGCTGTTCGAGCCAGGGTGGATGCATTGGCGGGCCTTTCCCTGTCCGGCCGAGTCCGAGCCAGCGCGGATTCCAGGCAAGCGATGGCCTCGGCCGTCCTGCCTGCCTGGGCGAGAGCGGACGCGGTACGAAGGGGGTTCTCGTCATTCACCATGACATTCTCCTCATCAACACGGGCATCGAGTGGGGAGCCCTGCCGCAGGACGTGCTCGGCGTCTCGGGCATGACGTGTGGGCGCGGGCTCCGCGACTGGGAGCCAGGACGTGCTCGGGTGGCCCCGCACCCGTGACGAACACGGAATCGACTCGGAGCCAGGACGCCTGCCCGCTCCGAGCCGACCGCCATCCCGGACTATGCTGACGTCCGTGACACGGGCACGAGACAGAGCGTCATGACGAGCGGGATGTGGATCAGCATCATCGCCTGCGCCGGGCAGCTCGCGCTCGCGGGACTGGCGCTCGCGCGCGTGGGGCGCAGCCCGTTGGCGCTGCCCCTGTCCCTGCTGTCCATCGCGCTCTCCACCTGGAACTTCACCGGCTTCGCGCTCGAGCGGTCGGGCGAGCCGGGATGGAGGCTGGTGGGCTTCGCCGCCGCGCTGATGACGGTGCCGTGCACCCTGCACTTCGCCCTCGCCTTCGTGGGACGACGTCGCCGCTCGGCCTGGGCCATGTTCGGCACCTACGCCATCTTCGGCGCCCTGGCGATGACGATGCTCGCGTCGCTGGGGGCGCCCTCGCTGGCGGCGCGGCTGTTGACGTTGCGCTTCGGCATCTTCGTCACCGTGCTGGTGGCACCGCCCCTCAGTGCCGGCTTCGCGCTGCTCGGCTTCCACCTGCGCGAAGCACGTCACTCCGACGAGCGGGCCCGCGCGGGGCTGATGGTGCTCGGCCTGACGCTGGTGGTGGCCCTGCTGCTGACGGAGCTCGCGGTGGAGCTGGGCCTGCGGCAGGTGCCTCGCCTGGGCAGCCTGGGCACCCTCCTGGGTCTGCCGGTGATGGCCACGGCGTCGCTGCGCTTCGGACTCTTCGGTCGAGACCAGGGAGAAGGCGCTCCGCGCATGGCCTTGCACGCGGCGGCCCTCGCGGGCGTGGGCGTGTTGGCGTACCTCACCGTCTTCCGCCTCTTCGCCGCGCAGGTCGGCGCCCTCGTCGTGTTCACCACGGCCATCACCTTCGCGCTGCTGGCCGCCACGCGCCGAGGTGTCACCGCGTTCGTCACGCGCGCCGAGCGCATGGAGCGCCTGGCCACGCTGGGCCGCTTCTCCGCGCAGATGGCGCACGACTTGAAGAACCCCATCGCCGCGCTGAAGGGCGCCGCGCAGTACCTCAAGGAAGAGCACGCGCGGGGCCAGTCGTGGGCCAGCCACGGTGAGTTCCTGGACCTGATGCTGGAGCAGGTGGAGCGGCTGGGCCGCGTGGTGGACACGTACCAGCGGCTGGCACGCGTGGAGCCCCTCCCCCACCCCGTGGACCTGGGGAGACTGGTGGAGGGCGTCCTGTCGCTCCAGGCCTTCGCGAGTCCGGGTCAGGTCTCCATCGTCCGCGAGCTGGAGGCGGGCCTGCCCCCCTGCTCGGGAGACGCCGACCTGCTGGCCAACGCCGTGGAGAACCTGGTGCGCAATGGCGTCGAGGCCATGCCCGGAGGTGGAACCCTCACGGTGCGCACCCTGCGGGACGGCCCCGGCGTGGCGGTGGAGGTGGAGGACACGGGCGAAGGCATGGACGTGCGCACCCGCGAGCGCGCCTTCGACGACTTCTTCACCACCAAGGCAGCGGGCAGCGGGCTTGGCCTGGCCTTCGTGCGGCGGGTGGTGGAGGCACATGGCGGCACGGTGAGTCTGACAAGCCGCGAGGGGCACGGTACGGTGGTGCGCCTGAGCCTGCCGATGGAAGTCCGGCAGGCCGGGAGTGGGACTGAAGGAGAAGCCGCGTGAGCGAGGCGTTGAAGGGGACCGTGCTGCTGGTGGACGACGACCCGGCGGTGGCCAAGGTGCTGGGAGCGCTGCTGTCCCAGGCGGGGCTGACGACGCACGCGGCGCGCGACGGGAAGGAAGCGCTCGCCATGCTGGAGCGCAAGCCCGTGGACGTGGTGGTGAGCGACGTGCGCATGCCGGGCATGGACGGGATGCAGCTCTTGAACGAGGTGGCGAAGGGCTGGCCCGACGTCCCCGTCATCCTGCTCACCGCGCACGGCACCGTGCCGCTGGCGGTGGAGGCGATGAAGGCGGGCGCGGCGGACTTCGTGCTCAAGCCCTTCGACCGGGAAGAGATTCTCTTCACCATCCGCAAGGCGCTGCTGCGAGCGCAGGGCGAGGCGGCGCACGAGCCGCTGCGGACTCCCAGCGCCTTCGTCGGTGGCAGCCAGAAGATGGCGGAGGCCCAGGCCCTGCTGGCGAAGGCAGCCACGGGCATGGCCACCGTGCTGCTGCGGGGCGAGTCGGGCACGGGCAAGGAGCTGGCGGCGAAGGCGGTGCATGACGGCAGTCCGCGACATGCGGGCCCCTTCGTGAAGCTGCACTGCGCGGCGCTCCCGGACACGCTGCTGGAGAGCGAGCTGTTCGGCTACGAGAAGGGTGCCTTCACAGGGGCGGCCACGCGCAAGCCGGGCCGCGTGGAGCTGGCCCACGGGGGCACGCTGTTCCTGGACGAAGTGGGAGACATCTCGCCCGCCGTGCAGGTGAAGCTGCTGCGAGTCATCCAGGAGCGCGAGCTGGAGCGACTGGGCGGCACGCAGACGGTGAAGGTGGACGTTCGCTTCGTGGCCGCCACGCACCAGCCGCTCGAGGACCTGGTGAAGGCGGGGCGCTTCCGCGAGGACCTCTTCTACCGACTCAACGTGGTGCCGCTCTGGCTGCCCGCCCTGCGCGAGCGGCCCGAGGACATCGAACCCCTGGCGCGACACTTCCTGGACGTCCATGCGCGGACGAACGGGAAGCCGCCCTTCACGCTCACCGCCGACGGGCTCGCGGTGATTCAGGCCCAGCCCTGGCCGGGCAACGTGCGCCAGCTCCAGAACTTCCTGGAGCGACTGGTGGTGCTCTCGGATGGACAGACGCTGACAGGTGAAGACGTCTCGCGCGAGCTGGCTCGCCAGCCCGGACTCTCCGCCCCCGTCCTCACGCCATCCCAGGGCACCACGGCCCTGCCCGCGACTTCGAGCGCGCAGCCCGCGGGCGCCGAGTCTGGACGCACGCTGGAGTCCCAGCGCAAGGACACGGAGCGACAAGCCATGGTGGATGCGCTGAAGCGCGCGGGAGACAACCGCACGCTGGCGGCGCGGCTGCTCGGCATCAGCCGCCGGACGCTCTACAACAAGCTGGAGGAGCACGGGCTGGTGTAGCCCACCGGCTCACGCCTGCTGGGCGGCGGCCTCGCTCAGCGAATCCAGCTCCTCGTGGAAGTTCTGGATGAGCACATGCGGGTCGGGGACGCGGAGGACATCCGCGGCCACGCCCACCGTCACCTGGCCCGCGTAGCTGAAGAGACTCACGCCCAGCCCGAGGTGCCCCGCCTGCGGCACCCAGAACGTCAGCTCTCGCAGCGTCACGCCCGCCAGGGACACCGGCTGTCGGGGGCCGGGCACATTCGTCGCCACCAGCGAGGCCTTCGTGCCGAAGGCATCCACCACCGCCCGCTCCACCGGGGCCGGCGTGTACCCCAGCAACCCCAGCGCGCCGAAGGTCACCACCGCCTCCGGTGACTTCTTCACCAGGCCCATGCGACGCGACAGCTCGTGCAGCCGACGACGCGGGTCCTCGATTTGTACGGGCAGGCGCAGGAACACCAGACCGAAGCGATTGCCCAGCTCGCGAGGCACCGGCTCATCCATCGGCCGCAGGTTCACGGGCACCAGCGCATGCAGGTCCTCGGGAGGAACGTTGCGAGCCTCCAGGTAGCGCCTGAGCGCGCCCGTCAGCACCGCCAGCAGCACGTCATTCACCGTGCCGCCCAGCGCGCGGCCCACGACCTTCACGCGCTCCAACGGAATGGGCGAGGACCACGCCGCGCGCTTCTGCGTCCCCAGCGGCCCTCGCAGCGGCGTGCGGGGGTCCGGCGTAATCACCATCAGCTTGCCGAGCGCCGCCGCGCTGAGCGCCCCCTGTCGCAGCAGGTCTCCGGCCAGGATGGGCTCGGCCGCCAGCTCCGCGCCCTTGCGCAACACCGTCCGCGCCGTCCCCGCCGCCGCGCGCGCGCCGCGCACCCACCGCGCCAGCCCGCCCGACGAAGCCCGCGTGTGCTCGCGCGGAGGCTCGGTGTTCGTCGCGTCGCCATCCGTGAGCGACAACAACAGGCGCGCCAGGGCGATGCCGTCGGAGATGCAGTGGTGCAGCCGCGCCAGCAGGATGTCTCCGCCCTGCGCGCCCTCGAGCACGTGGAACTGCCACAGGGGCCGCGAGCGCTCCAACGGCGTGCTCATCCACTCGCTCACCAGCGCCTCTTGCGCTGCGCGGTCTCCGGGCGCGGGGACAGGCAGGCGCAGCAGGTGCGCGTCGAGGTCGAAGTCCGGCGCATCTTCCCACTGAGGAAGGCCCAACCGTCCCAGCACCACGCGCTGTCGGAAGCGCGGGTAGCGGTCCACCAGTCGCGTGCGGGTCTCCGTGCGCAGGCGCTCGAAGTCCACCCGGCCCTCGAAGAAGAGGACCGCCGTAATCATCATCAGATTGGCGGGCTCCTCCATGTGGAACCACAGCGCATCCACGCTCGCCATCCGCTCCTGTGTCGCCATCGCCTCGCGTGCCTCCCAGTGCGCTCAGACCGCGTCCCAGGACTCCGGGACACGCCATGATGGCGCAGGTTGACCTCGCGTGGTGGGTGGACTTTCAGGAGCGCTACGGCGCCACGCCCTCTTCGCGCTCGAACTGGAAGGTCTGCTTCGTCGCATCATCCAGCGTCAGCGTGAGCGCGCCCTGCTCGAAGTCCCACCGGTACGAGCCGCCCCGGAACTTCACCTTCGAGCGTGCCAGGGGGATGACCCGTTTGGCGCCGCAGACCGGCCCCACGGCCTGTCCGTCGCGGGCCAGGAGCTTCACGTGGTGCTCACCCAGGGCCTCCACCATGCCCCAGGCGCGAACGACCAGCGCGTTGCCCTGTCCCAGCGTCGCGTCCTTCAGCGCGGTGCGCAGCACGAAGCACCCCTCGGGCGTGATTCGCAGCGTGCGCGCATAGTCGGCGCGGGGCTGGGGCTCGATGCGCGTGAAGCCTCCGTCCGTGATTTCGGGCAGGCTGGCCGCGGTCAGCCTCCACTCTCCCACCAGCTTGCCGGGCACGGTTTTCGTCGAGCCCGTCTGGCCCTGGCAGGGGTCCTTCAGCTCCTTCTCCGGACTCGGAGGCGCGGGCTCGAAGGCGCGCTGACACGTGGGGCCGCACGTGCGCGCCGCGCACTGGGTGTCGTCTTCCGCACACCCCGCCTTCAAGGTGCAGGACTTGAGTCGGTCCAACGCCTGCTCACAGCCCTCGCGCAGACACCGGTCCACGCACTCGGGCTCGATGCACTCGGCCACGCACACCCAGTTGGCGCTGCCACAGACACCCGCCACGGTGCGAGGACGCTCGGAAGCCCCCTGTGCCAGCGCGGAGAAGGAGAAGCCCAACAGACTCGCCAGGAAGAAGAACCCACGAAAGGAGCGCATGCCGTGGAGCAAACTAGGCACGGCCCCTTCGGGGCGAAGCCCTCGCGTCGGGTGGGCTGTCCACCCGAGAGCAATGCCTGCCTGGGCCCTCAGCAGAAGTGCCAGCGCCAGGTGCGCACATCCCCGGGGTCCACCAGCTCCAGCTCGAAGGCGAGTGTCTCGTAGCGAGCGAACTCACGGGGGTCCACGCGCAGCAGCGTCATGCCCGCGGGGTTCTGTCCGCGCAGCGGCGACACCGTGAAGGACAGCTCCGCGTCGAAGGCCACCTTGTAGAAGAGGCAGAAGCCATCCACGCGCCCCTCCTCCATCACCGGGCGCTCGAAGCGCACGCGGTGCGGCAGCCCATCCGCCGCCATCGTCTCCAGGTCGAAGGCGAACGCGGGCTCCGGGTCACACAGCAGGTGGTCCACCTCGTACGAGCGGACGACGCGCGTGAAGTACGACGGGTTCATCGCCTCGCGCAGCGTCTGCAGGCAGCTGTAGTCCACGCTGGGGAAGCGCTGGCTCCAGATGAAGGGCAGGCACGCCTCGTCGCGAAGCTGCACCGGCTCGATGAAGACCTCGAAGCGGTTGGGCAGGATGCGCCCACCGGGCCGCAGCAGCCGGGAGCGCAGGTCCAACATCCTCGGCACCAGGCCCGCGTCGAAGAGGGCCTCGCCCAGGAGGTCGTGCAGCAGCACGTCCACCTTCTCCGGGGCCTGGAAGTTCCACGGGTGCGAGCGCACGAAGTCGATGTGCTCCAGCCCGTTGCGCCGCGCCACCCACTGCGCGGTGTCCAGCAGCCGCGAGCCATCCACCGCGAACAGCCGCCGGGGATGTCGGCTCGCCGCCAGGAAGGTGCGCAGCCCCGTCCCCGAGCACACGTCCATCACCACCTGGCCGGGCTTCACATAACGCTCACACGCCTTCTGCCAGGCCAACACCCGCGCCGGGTCCGCCAGCGCCGAGTCCTGCGGCGTGGGACTCGACAGCGACAGGCTGTCCGGCACCACGTTGCGCAGCGGCAACTGGGACATCAGTGGCAGGTGGCTCAAGCGAGAACGAAGGTCCATCAACGCCTGCCGAGGCAGGTCGAGCAGATTGGGCATGACACCCCCCGAGATGTGAGTCGAATCCACCGCGCTCCAGGCAGCCCCCCGGAACCGGGATTACCAACCATGCGGGACAACCCATGCTCCGGCCCATCCAGCGAAGGGGCTGGGTCTCTGTCCCCGCTTGAACAGGCATTCGGGTTCAGCAGCGAACAGAGCGCGTCAGCCAGGGATGGGCGCGTCCGCGCTGGAGGGGCCCGCATGTCGGGAGCGGCGCGCGAGCCAGTCGTGAAGGAAGGCGCGAACGGCGGGGTGTCGCGAGTCCCGGAAGGCCTCGGGTGTCGTGTGTTCGACGATGCGGCCCTCGTGCAGCAGGGCCAGGCTGTCGCCCACCTGGAACGCGGTGGCCACGTCCGGGGAGATGACGAGGGACGTGGCGTGCAGTTGGTGCTTGCCGGTGAGGATGACCTCCGCCACGGACTGTGTCTTCAGCGGGTCCAGCCCCGCGGTGGGGTCGTCGTAGAGGAGGATGCGCGGCTCCATGACGATGGCGCGGGCGAAGGCGGCGCGCTTGAGCATGCCGCCGGACAGCTCCGCGGGCAGTTGCGTCGCGGCGTCCTCAAGTCCCACCAATGCCAGCACGCGGCCTACCCGCGCGCGCACCTCGCGCTCAGGGAGTCGGGTGAGCTCTCGCAGAGGGAAGGCCACGTTGTCCTCGACATTGAGCGAGTCGAAGAGGGCTCCTCCTTGAAACAGGATGCCCAGCTTCCGGCGCACGCGCGCCATGCCTTGCGTGTCCAGGTCCGCGAGGTTCTCGCCGTCCACGCGCACGGTGCCCCGGTCTGGAGACAGCAAGCCATCGACGTGCTTCATCAGCACGGACTTGCCGGAGCCGGACACGCCCATCAGCACGCAGGTCGTGCCTTCGCGCACCACCAGGTCGACTCCGCGCAGCACCTGCTGCGGGCCGAAGGACTTGTGCACGTCCACCAGCTCGATGACCGCGCGCGGCGCAGGCTCGCTCATTGTCTCGCCCCCCGTGCCGCCGACACCCGGGAGGACCGGGCGCGGCGTCAGGAGCGGGCAGTGTCGCCGCCCACGCCTCCCCGCCGCGAGCCACCTTCCAGTCTGGGACGGACGCTCCCCACTCGACACAACGGGGAGCGGAACGTCTCAGTCGCCGGCGAGGAGCTTCGCGCCGAACGCCTTCAGTCGCTCGCATGCCTTCACCAGCTTCTCCCGGGGAATGGAGAACACGGCGCGCACACGCTCGGGGTCGGAGCACCAGGGCCCGCCGTTGAGCACCACATGCGTGTGCTCGTACACGATGCGCGGCAGGTTCTCCGGCGTGAGCTTCTCGCCGTCCACCTCGCGTCCCAGCCAGGACGTCATGCGAGGCGCGAGGAAGAGCCCACCCGTGTCTCCCGTGTCCGAGCGCCCGTCCGCGGGCAGCGCTTGCACCAACAGCTCGCGCTTCTCCGCCAGCTCGCGCCGCATCTTCGTCAGGAAGGTCCGCAGCGAGCGGTGCCGCGCTCCATAGAGGAGCTGTCCATCCGGGCTGCGTGCATAGGCCGCGTACAGGTACGCAGCCGCGCGAGCCGTGACGAGGTGCAACACCCCTGGGCCCCCTTCCCTCATCACCGAGGCCAGCGCCCTGTCGCGCGTGGCCAGCCACCCCACGCGCAGCCCACCGGCGGCGAACTCCTTGGACAAACCACCCAGCACCACGGTGCGCGCGCCCACGCCGGGAACCGCGCCCTCCAACGTCACCGGGCTGTGCACCGTCTCCGCCGTGGGGCTGGTGAGGTTGACCAGTCCGAAGATTTCATCGGACACGAGCAGGCACCGCTGCTCCACCACGTAGTTGGCCAGCGCCACCAGTTCCTCGCGCGCCACGTAGACGCCCGTGGGGTTGGACGGCTGGGAGATGACCACTGCGTCCGGACCACTCGCGCCCTGGCCTCGTCGCGCCAACAACTCCGCCAGCGTCCCCTGCTCCACCTCGCACCCCGCCGAGACGAACGTCGGCGGCAGCACGCCGTAGCAGGGCATCACCACGAAGACGCGGGGGGCTCGCCCCAGGCGCTTGCGCAGAGCCACACCCAGGTGATGGATGAGCGGCCAGACGCCCGGCGCCATGACCAGCTCCTCGGGCGAATACCGCGCGGCGCGCGTCTCCAGGAGGAAGGCCGCCACCGCCTCGGACAATCCCGTCTGCGCGCCCGTCTCGCGCGGCGCGGCGGCGGCGGCGATGAGCCCCTCCACCAGCGGCTGCGGCAACGGGCCTTCATTCTCTCCGTAGTCCAACCGCACCAACTCCGCGTCGTCCTCGCGGAACACCTTGGGCGCGAAGGCGGGGAAGCCCGCCAGCGCATGGACGCGCGAGGAGCGAGGCAACGGAGCCACCGGCGCGCGGCGCGGCCCGGGCGGCTCCGGCTCCGCGAAGGAGATGCGGAACGACAGCAGGTCCGCGAACGTGCGCTCATAGAACCACTGCGCCAGCGTGCTGATGCGCGAGTACGTCACCTCCGCCGCCACCTCCAGGTCTCCGCGCAGCGGCTCCGGCACGGGGAGCAGCAGCGTCAGCTCCAGGTCCGGCCACACCGCGTTCTTCACCAGGCCGTAGAGCACGACGAGGTTGGGCGAATACGGCTCGCGCGCCAGGAACTCGAACAGCGTGAGCGGCTCCACCTCACCGGTGATGTTGAAGAAGGCGCTCTCGTCCAGCACCACCCAGATGCCCCGCCGCGCCGCCTCCGCGATGATGTCGCGCAGCACGGAGAGGTTGGTGCGCTCGCCCTTCTCCACCGTGAGCAGCACCATCTTCACGTCGAACGCGGACAACAGCCGGCGAATCTCCTCCAGCGTCGTGTGAGTCACCGTGGCGCGCACGCCCGCCTTCTCCAACGCCCGCGCGTAGAGCGGATGGAGGTTGCGCGATACCAGCACCTCGTCCCCCACGTCACACGTGGCGAGCAGCAGCGAGTACACCGCCTGCTCCCGCTCGGGCGCGACGAACAGCTCCTCCTCCGCGAGCCGCAGGCCGAAGTAGCGCTCCAGGTAGCGCACCACCTGGCCTCGGAACGACACATCTCCGGCCTCGTGCGCGTACGGCAACAGCGGCCCCTTCGCCAGCCGCTGCGACAGCGCGGAGACAAAGCCGAGCTGCTCGGGCGACGCGGCGCCCAGGTCCAGCTCTTCCTGGAGCGTGGGGATGCCCAGCTCGCGCAGGGACTGACGAAGGGCCAGCGTTTCGCGCGGGCGCGACAGGTGCGCCTCCCAGACGGCCACCTCGTGCCACACCGCGTTCCCGGACTGGAGCCAGCCCAGCGCCGTGGCCGCGCGCAGCGGCTCCGGACTGCGAGCCTCCATGAAGAACTCGAACTCGCGCCCCGTGCGCTGCTCCAGCGCCACCAGCGGACGGATGTCCGTGTCCGCCGCCTGCCGCACCCGCCGAGCCACCCTCACCCGCGTGGTGAAGCCGCGCCGGGTGAACATGCGCTCGATGATGGGGCGACCCGGACGGCCCGCCAGGTTGAGCAGCAGCTTGCCCGTGGGCGCCAGTCGCTCCGGGGCCTCGTCGAGCAGCCGGGCGATGAGCCCCAGGCCGAAATGGTCCTCGTACACGTTCTGCAACGTGCAGTAGTTGGAGAGGTCATACAGCGCCTGCTCATCCGCCTGAGACAGCTCGCCGGGCAGCTCCTCCGTGCGCAGCACCTGGGGGATGCAGCCCACCACGAAGTCCCACGCGGGCTCCGCGGGCACGCCGCGCAGCAGGTCGCTCTCCGCGAAGGAGAGGCGAGACACGAGCGACTCGTCACCGTTGAGCCACGCGTTGCAGCGCGCCACGACGGGCGAGTGCGGGTTGAGGTCCGCGCCGTGGATGTGCGCCAGCCGGGTGAACTTCGCCAGCGCGATGCAGATCCACCCCGAGCCCGCGCCCACCTCCACCAGCCGCTTGCCGGCGTACTCGTCCAAGGGAACGCTGAGCAGCCCCTCCATGAAGGTATAGGCCCAGGACTCGGGCGCGAAGATGGAGGGGAGCAGGAAGAGTTCCAGGCGCTCCTGGGACGCGCCCGCCACCACCGTCACCGTCACCAGCCGCAGGGGGGCCGACTCGGGCTGCTCGCGCGACAGCTCCGCCAGCTCGCGCAGCTCCACCCGGGCCCGGGCGCGCCGCTCCGGGTGCCCCAGGTCCTCCGACAGGGCGCGCAACAGGTGGAAGGCCTCTCGGGGGGAGGAGGGATAGGTCGGCATGGCGCGCGGACTGTCCCGGGCTCACCGCCCTGTGTCAACGCACCCGTGGCGTGCGAACGCAACCCTTTGGCGCCGTGGCTCCAATCAAGTTTTGAGCCCTCGGCCGTAATAGGGATGCGGTGGGTGGGTTGGAACGGGAAGGGACGGCTGGAGACGATGAACTCGGTCACGCTTGTGGACAGACCCCGTAGTGGAGAGGGGGCACTGATGGAACTCAGCTTCTGGTCGCCGGCCAGGCCCGGCATGCAGGGGATGATGAGCGCTCAGCCGATGCGAAACCGGGTCCTCCGAGACCCGGTGCGTGTCCGCTGGGAGTCGCAGCCCTGGCGGCGTCAGCTTCGCAATCCGGAGGAGTTCGAGACGCCGGTGTCTCGTTCGGCGCTGGTGAAGGCGCTGCTGGACGAGCAGTTGGAGGTGGACGCGGAGGTCGCGCGCTTCGCCGGGGCAGCGGAGGACGCCGACTGCATCAGCATCGCGCAGGTGGTGCGCTTCGCGGATCTGCTGATGCGGCGCATGACGCTGGCGGAGTCGGATGACCAGATGCTCCAGCTGGCGCACCTGCGCCGCAACGCCGAGGACCTGGCGGAGCGGATGACGGAGTGGGCCAACATCGGCCGGCTGTAGCGCAGCACACGAGACATTCCCGTCTTCGCTCGACGAAGAGGACGGGAGGGGGGACCGGTGGAGCAGCGGGGCGGACTGGCTTTCGCGCCTCTGCTCCACCGGCGCTTTACGAAGAGGCTCCAGTGGACGAGCGACTTCCAGCCTGACTCACGGAGGACCGAGCACGCTCTGGGAACAGGCGCCCTCGCAGGCCAGCAAGCGAGTGCTGTCATCCGAGTAGCTCAGGGTCGCGACCAGGAACGGGTTGATTGCGAAGCGAACCTGCTGCCCGTCCTCGAAGACGAGCCGCCCGGTGACGAGACAGGGCGCGAAGCCCAGGTCCTCCGAGTCGTGAATCTCCCGCCAGGTGACTTCGCGCGACTGCGCGAAGAAAGCGCGGACCTGCGGTTCCGTGAGCACGAAGTCGGCGCAGTTCTGGTCCTCGCGGCGTCCTTTCGTGGACTCACTGAGCCCCAGGCCCAGACTCTCGATGCGCGCTGAAGCGGGCACGAGGGAAGTCGTGGAGGCCCTGGGACTCGCGGAGGACGACGCCTCGGTCGGAGTCGAATGAGCGCACCCTTGAGCCACGATGATGCTCAGCCAGCCGACGACACCCACGCGCCAACGAAGGGACATGAGCCCACGTTAGCGGGGCCCGCCGCGACATCAAGCCAGGCGAGCAGGCACGCCGGAAACGCACCGTCACCAGGGGGCCATCGTCCACCACTGGCCGTTCGGCCGGGGGCCCGCCCTGTTCCGGCCCGCGTGAGCGCGCGAGTGTCTTGACAGGGGTGGAGGAGCGCTGTTCTCACGGGGGACATGTTCTCCTCGCTCGTCCTCGCCGCCACGCTGGCGGCTGCTCCTGCTCCTCGCTCCGCCGCGTCGGCCCAGACGGTCGTCCACGTTCCCAAGCTGGATGCGTTGACGGGGCTCTCCGCCTTCCTGGAGCGCGCGGGCACGCACGCCGCGCTGCTGCGTCCCTCGGCGTGGCGCGCGGAGCTGCACCCCTTCCTCACCATCGACCCCACGCGTCCGGAGACGCTCACGGCGGTGGGCCTGGATGCGACGGGGCCGGCCACGGTGTCGCTGCGCGAGGACGGCCGCGTGTCCTGCATGCGGGTGTCGGACGCGAAGGTGTTCCAGCAGAAGGCGGCGGAGGCCATGACGGAGGCAGGGGGCGCGGAGGCGAAGCCCGTCACGTCGAAGGGTGTGACGACGGTGAGCACGACGCGCGCCGCGGGCGGGGCGATGGGCTACGCGCTCAAGGGGCAGGAGGTCTGCGCCTTCGGGGCCACGGATGAAGGTGGCGCCGTGTTGATGAAGGAGTCCGTGAAGCTGGTGGGCAAGGCGCCCGCGCCGGATGCGCGACTGAGCAAGGTCGCGGGGGTCGCGTTCCTCGCCACGGGCGGGACGGTGGTGGGGTTGGACGGCACGGCGAGCGGGCTGAAGGTGGATGGCACGGCGATGAAGCTGCCGCTGCCGCCGTTCCAGGCCAAGAGCAACAGTCCCTATGGGGCGATGAAGCCGGAGGGGTTGCTGTTCTCGCGCGTGGCGGTGGCGCCGGCGGGAGTGTCGCAGGCCGTGGGCTCGCTGCGCGCGAGCATCCAGGCCCTCTGCCCGACATGTCCCAAGGAGCAGGTGCAGGCCTCGGCGGACGCCGTGGCGAAGCAGCTCACGGGGAACATGTTGGTGAACATGAGCAACGTGCAGGTGCGTGGTTCGCTGCGGACGCGGGAGGCGCGCTTCTTCGCCGTGAAGCAGGCGTTGGCGGCGGAGGTGAAGGACGCGGCGGCGGTGAAGAGCGCGCTGGCGCCGCTGGGCACGTTGCCCGGGGCGAAGGCGCTGGAGGACGGCTGGGCGCTCACGGTGAAGGGCGGCAGCGTGCTCGTGCGACAGAAGGGCCAGCACCTGGTGGTGGGCAACGACGAGACGGTGATGCAGGCGACGATGGCGGCGCTGCCGGAGACGACGGCGAAGCAGGAGCGCGCGGCGGAGTTCACGTTGGACCCGAAGCTGCTCGCGCGCGGACTCTCCCAGGTGTCGCTGTCGGACGTGCTGTCGGACGAGCAACTCGCCGCGCTCTTCGCTGTCAGCTCGGAGCTGGGCCCGCTGCTGGCGCGCAGTGAGCGAATCACGGGCTGGATGGACAGCGCGCCTGGAGGCGCCCACCGCTTCGTCTTCGACTGGACGCTGCCGGAGTCGAAGTAATGCGCGGCAGGGACGGCGGCTAACGCGCCTCCACGCCCCGGAACACGGCGCCGTCCAGCGACAACCGTGTTGCCGCATCCACCAGTTGCTCCGTGGCGATGATGATGCCCGGGGCATCCGCCAGCCGGAACAGGTCCACGTCCACTGGAAGCGTCGCCGCGTCGAGAACGATGGGCGCTGGAAGGGGCCCCTCCGCGTCACTGATGCCGCATCGAGGACACGGCGGCTTTCGCGTCCAGGTCAAAGCGTCGGGATGAAACCGGCCCTGCACATCCAGTTGCAGGTTCAGCAGCATCGGTGGGCTCTTCGTCCTGAAGCGCACCGAGACCTCGCTCCCCTGGAGCCCCCGAGCGCCCGCCTCGCGGAGCCGGACCAGCGCGTCCTCTCGAATGCACAGGGACCAGCTTGCGGGCAGGAAGAACGGGCCGAAGCTTCCCGAGCCTGTTCCCGTCAATGGCCCCAGCTCCGTTCCGGCATCGAGCACCGCATTCACGGGAGCCAGCGGGGCGCACCAGCTCACGCAACCGCTTGAGTTCATCCAAGGGGACAGGAGACGGGTCAGACAACCGCTCCTGCTCCGCAGGTGGAAGACTCGACAGGTCAACGCACGGGTATTCGAGACCCAGCGTTGCGCCGCTCAGGCCGCACAACGGGCAGGGCTCCACGCCCGGGAGTCCCCACCGATGCGTGGCGTTCAGCTCGCCTGAGTAGCGCGACGACAGGTCTTGCTCGACTCGGAAGTACTTCATTCGCTCTCGCCGACCTCGGGTCACGGCTCAGGGGTCCGTGAAAAGCTGGGGGCCCGGTGGCGCAATGGGATGCCCGTAGTAGGGCACGATCTGAGGCATCCCCTCATTTGGCAAGCTGGCGAGGACGCCGCAGGTCGGCCGGTTCGAGCGAAAAGCAGGGCACCCTCGACACCACGTACCGGGTGAGAACTCCCCCCATCAATGAAAAGAAGGTGCATGCCTTCCTCGACGGACTCGTCGGGGACGACCTGCATGCCGAGAGGGTCTTGTCGCTTTCACTGGCGACGCGGGGCGTGGTCCCTGCGGCCAGCCTGCCATGATGCCTGAGGCCCCGTTGCGACCACTGATTCGCGAGCAGCCCGTTTTCCGCGAAGCCTTCGGTATCAAGTGAGGGGTGCCTCAGGTCAGTCCCAGCAAGTACCCTCCGGCGGATGGGGGGTCGCTGTCATGTCGCAACCAAGTAGGGAACGCCGGTGGACGTTTCCGGCCCGAGGCTCGGACTGGGTCGTCGTCCCATCCGCCAGCCGCGAGGCGCAACGGAACCAGGTGCCGGACGTCTTCGTCACGTCCGCTCTCGACCACTGGCTGACGACGCCCACGGCGCGCACGCTGCATGCCATGGACGAGGCGCTCGGCGGCGGCCCGCTACTGGGGCAGTCCCGACTGGAGCGCGGCCAGTACGAGCGACGCCTCAAGCAGCGGCTCGCCGACGCCTTCACCCGCGGCGAGCTGGTGGCGCTGGAGGTGGAGCGCCCCGTGCTCGTGCCCCCACCCTGGCCGGATACGTTCATCCAGAAGTCCGCGGAGGCGTCCATCGAGGAGCCGACATGGCTGGTCATCGAGTTGACGGACGAAGGGGGCAAGCCCGTCCCCAACGCGCACTACATGGTGACGCTGCCGGACGGCACCACTCGAGAGGGCACCCTCAACAAGAACGGCTACGCCCGCGTGGACGGCGTGAATCCGGGGCAGTGCCAGGTCTCCTTCCCCGACCTGGACGGAAGCAGTTGGAGATGAACTACCATTCGACAAGGCTCGAGGAGGGGGAGATGCCCACCACCCACATCGTCACGCAGGGCGAATGCCTCCTGCTCATCGCGCGACGCCATGGCTTCGCGGACTTCAAGCGCCTCTACGAACACCCGGACAACGCGGAGCTGCGCGAGAAGCGCCCCAACCCCAACGTGCTCTACCCGGGGGACACCGTCGTCATTCCGGAGGTGAGCGCCCCGAAGTACAAGCCCAACGTCTCCACCGGGAGGGCCCACCGCTTCACCCTCAAGGTGGGGGAGCGGCACCTGCGGCTCGCGCTGAAGGACGCGGAGGGGGCGCCGCGCTCCGGAATGCCCTACCTGCTCACCTTCGAGCAGGAGGTCATCGAAGGCAGTACAGATGACGAGGGCTTCCTCGAGGCGAAGGTCCCCTTCACCGTCAGCCAGGTGGAGCTGGAGTGCGAGGGCCTGTCCTGGGAGCTCGCGCTGGGCACCCTGCGTCCCATGAGGGACACCCCTGACCACGGTGTCCGCGGCGCGGAGTCCCGGCTCATCAACCTGGGCTATGCGCTGGAGCCGACGGGGAAGATGACGCTGGGGCTTCGCAGCGCCATTCGCGCCTTCCAGCACCGCGGCGGCCTGGAAGTCACCGGCCACCTGGACGTGGAGACCCTGCGGCGGCTCGAGGAGCTGCACGGGAGCTGAACCCCTTTGCGTGAGAGGTACCGATGGCAGCCAAGGCCGTGAAGAAGGAGACCGCGAAGGACGCGCCCACGCAGGCCGCTCCGAAGCAGGACAAGCCCAAGAAGGCGGCCGTGGCGACGGCGCCGGAGCGCCGGGCGCATCATGCGACGCTGAGTGAGACGAAGTGCCCGGACTGCGCGGTGGGCCTGCTGAAGCAGTTCGCGAGCGAGAGCCTGCGGAACCAGAAGGAGCTCGACCCGGGCAACCAGCGGTTCCACCTGCAGGATGACGAGGAGCTGGAGTTGGCGCGGACGAACCCGCTCACGCTCCAGCTCGTGGGCCTGCGCCGGGAGCGCTCCCTGTCCAACCGGTTCGACGACCTGCTCGTCGTGCTCTACGACCCGGCCCTGTTGAAGGAAGGAGAGAAGACCGTCCTCGAAGCCGAGGGGCTCCGCGCGGAGAACCTGAAGGACGCGCAGGCGTATGTGGATGCCGTGCTCGCGGAGACGGAGTGGCCGGTCCCGAAGCACTGGCCCCATCCCGGCGTGGATGTCTCGTGTCCGCAGTGCAAGCACTGGCGGGTGGCCGTCCTGCCCATCACCACCGAGCCCGGCTATGACAAGGACAAGCCCGCCCTGAAGGACGACAAGGGCAACACGCTCCCCGACTTCGACAACTCCACCCTGCTCCCGAACGACGTGGGGGCCATCGCCCCCGGCATCTACACCGGGTATTACCGGGTGGGTCTCCACAAGGGCGCGAGCAACCCGCCCACCTCCTACGCCGCGCTCCAGTTCGCCGCGCCCTCCATCCCCGCCCGGCGGCGCTTTCCCGTCTCCGACTTCCTGAACGCCGCGCAGGCCGCGCACGACAAGGGGACAGACGAAGGGATTCGAGCAGAGCTCATCCGGAAGGAACCCGAAGTCCAGACGGAGGCGCGGGAGAGAATCGAGGAGGAGCTGGGCAAGAAGCTGCCGAAGAAGACGGGCAAGCAGAAGGCGGCACTGGCGCTGGCGGTGGCGAAGAAGCTCAAGGCATGGACCGTCGAGCACTACGAGGCGCCAGTGGCGGAGCAGCGGAAGAAGCAGGCTTGGGAGACGCTCGACGCGTGGGTCAACGGCTCCGAAGCGTTGAAGGTGAAGCGAAAGATTGACGCCAGCGAGAGGCTCATCCGGCTCGAGGACGCCAGCGGCGCGGAGACGCAGAACTGCGAGGCGGAAGACAATCAGGTGTCCCGCCTGGAGGTGGTGGAGGATGACGAGGCGCCCATGAAGGTGGGCCTCCAACTCGTCTTCCAGGCCCCACCTCCTCCTCCCGCCAAGCCCCCTGCGTCAACCGTGGTCTCCACGCCCCCGGTCCTCACCAGCGCTCCGGGAC
>NZ_JABUMQ010000195.1:0-21653 GCF_013336645.1 Myxococcus sp. CA039A
CTCCAGCTCCGTCACGTAGTCCTCACGCGAGCGAGCCTCCCCTCCCGTCCCCTCCAGGTTGTCCGCCGCCACCTTCCGGCGAAGCACTTCCATCAGATGCGCCCGCCCCGACTCCGGCGGCTCCCACATCAAGAGCCCTTCCACCGACTCCGTCCGGAACACTCGCGCCGCGAGCAACGCACCGAGTCGAAGTCCATGCACCGTCAACGGCACACCGGGACTCACGCGCCGCAAGTGCTCCAGCCCCGTGCGCAAATCTTCTTCCCAGCGCGGGAAAGTCATCTCATCGAAGCGCCCCGTGCTCTCGCCAGAGCCTCGATAATCCAGACGCAGCACCTCCACGCCCCGAGCCGCGAGGAAGCGCGCCCATCTCACCCACACGACATAGCCATGCGCCCGCTCCAGCCCCAACGGCCCCGCCAGCAACACCGCCGCCCGACGCTCCGTCAGCGCCCGGTGATGAACGTAGTAAAGCGAGTCCTCGCCCTGGGAGAGATACCCAGGTGACTCAGTCAATGCCGGCATGTGAGTGGTGAGTCCCCCGCCTTGATGTCGCGTGATGCTAGGAACGCGTCGCCAAGCGAGTCAAACAGTCCTTGTCACCGCCGCAATCCACCGCGCGGACGCCCTCCGCGAACCGTCACGGAAGTCAAAACGCACGCATGGTCGGTCTTCAAAGACCCAGACGCGCGGAGGACCACGGCGGCATCACGGTGAAGCCGGAAGGTGCTCTCGGCGGAAGCGCTCCGGGCTCATTCCCCACCAGCGCTTGAAGGCGCGATGGAAGGCGGCCGGCTCGGCATAGCCCAGGAGAAAGGAGACCTCCGCGATGGACATCCGCCGCCGCAGGTAGGTCCCAGACAACTCACGGAGCAGGGACTCTTCCACGGGCAGCCCAAGCCGGCTCGCGAAGGCGGCCATCTCCTACGTGCTCGGACTCCCGACACCTGACGCGGGCGCTAGCGGTATTGCAACAGGATGGCGAGGACAATGATGCCATTGAGCCCCAGGCCCACCGAGAAGTAGCCCCCGCTGGCGCGCGAGACGCCAGCGGCCACGTTCAGGTGGCCAATGTCCTCCAGGCACAGCTTCACTCCTGTCTCACCGCCCAGGTTCAGCAAGGTGTCCTGCCCCGACGTCATGCCTCCCACCATCGCCCGCGCATAGGGGACCACATAGGGCGAGACGTAGTGCTGATACGCGGCGAAGCCGTTGGTCTCCACCAGCCCGTCTTCCCCACCGAACACCATGTTCGCGCCAAAGCCCAGTCGGCGATCCATGAAGGCCATCGGCTGGAGGTTGAAGGACAGCTCGAGGCCCGTGCCCATCTCGCTGCCCGTCCGCATGGCGAAGAGCACCTCCGTGGCGGGCTTGTCCATCGCGGGGGCCTGGTGGCGCAGCCGGGCCGCGGCCTGCTGGTCCACGGCCTGACCCTTCGCCTCGTGCACCTCCGCCAGCGCCAGGGCGGCAGCCACGTCGCCCGTCTCGTAGACCTTGGTGAGCGGACGCTCCGCGCCGGACAGGTCGCCGGACTCCTTGCGCAGCTTGCCCTCCGTCATGCAGCTCGACAGGTCGCCTTCCTCGCACGCCTTGCCGTAGGCCTCGATGGCCCGGGGACGGTCTCCCTCGCGCAGCAGCTTGGCGCCCCACTCCGCACAGGGAAGCAGCGCGCCCGGCTCACACGAAGGCGGCGCCCATTCGGCCCGGGACGTCGTGGTCGCGCACGCCGTCACTCCCACAGCACACATCACCAGCAGCAACACCCGCATCATGTTCAGCATTCAACCACGAGGTGCCCCCGCTCTGCCTCTCGGTCTGCCGCAGAGGAGGCCATGGCCTCGCCGCCCGCCCGCTTTCCGTCCCGGCGAGAATGGCCGAACCACGCGTTCCAAGAAGCCTGCCCCCTGGCGAGTCGGAGGATCCGCACCGAACTTGAGGACACCCAGGAGGATTGGTGGACACCGTCGCTCGCCAGCACGACTCGCTGCTTCGCGCCCCTCGTGGGAGGGGCCTGCCCCAGGAGCCCGTATGAAGGTGCCCGAGGTTCTCGAGCACCTGCCGGGCGTGGGGCCCCTTCTTGGCCGCATGGCGACCAGCGCCGAGGAGCCTCGTCCTCGCAGGGACCCCACCCTCACCCTGCCGAGCCTCGACGCCTTCAAGTTGCCGGCAACGGAGCGCAAGCTCGGCGATGGGCGCACGCTGCTCGTCCGACACCCGGAGTCCCGGCCGCCCACGGGCCCCGGGCTCTCCGTGATGAGCTTCAACATCCTGCTCGGAGGACAGCGCCGCGAAGCCCTGCTGGCGTATTTCGACGGGCTGGAGGCGGAGGGCCGCATGCCGGACGTCATCGGGCTTCAGGAGGCCAACGTCCCCATCGCCGTGCTGCTGTCGGCGCGGTACGGCTTCCACCTGGCGTACTTCGGTCATGACGGTGGCAACGGCGCGAGGCTCATCAACGGCAAGGCGTTCCTCACGCGGCATCCGCTGGTGGACGCGGCCCACTTCACCTACTCCCTCTCCGACGCCGAGCGCGCCGCCGCCATCCATCGCCGGGGCGGAGACCCGTGCGAGCTACCGGAGGACCGGGGCGCGCTGTACGTCCGGCTGGACGTGGAGGGTGTGCCCGTCGTCCTCTACAACGTGCACCACACGCTGGGAGACTCCGGCATCAACGCGCACAACCTGAGGCAGCTCAACACGCTGCTGCGCCACCGGGAGGTCCCTCACGCTGTGGCGCTGGGTGACTTCAACGCCAACACCGCCATCAAGCGCGGCGGCTCCTGGTTGATGGCCCACCTGATCACCTACGACGACACGGACACGGTGGAGGAGTACGCCGTGCGCTACGGCGTGCCGCACACGAGCGTGGGCGACACGGGCGTGGGCAACATCGCGGACCCTCGGCTGCGGCACGAGCTGCATGTGCTGGAGCAGGGCCTGCCGGAGACCATCGCCCACGCCGCCGTCGCACGGGTCCGCATGCCAGACGGAGAGATGATGACGCCGAAGCAGGCGTGCTCGGAGCTGCGCTCCGGGAAGGTTCCGCGAGGCAGCGAGCACTGGCTGCGGCTCCAGGACATCGCCGACAGCGCCACCCTCACCTCGCTGCCGGACGAGTCGGGCATCGTGCCCGCCACAGGCAAGCGCTTCGACAACTTCTACGCCAGCCCGGAGCTGGAGCCTGTCCTCTTCGAGGTGGACCGGAGCACCGAGTCGTCGGACCACCAGCCCGTCCTGGCGCACTACACGCCGCGCCCGGCGAAGCCTCGCGACGGCAAGCCGACACCGGGCAAGCCCACGTGAGCCAAGGCAGCGCTCGTCACACGAGGACGAAGTCCACGTTCTTGAAGCCCCGGGTGCGTGCACAGACCTCGTAGCCTTCGTGCGCGCCCTCGTCGTTGGTGTTGGCCTCGATGGTCTGGAAGGTCTCCTCGTCCACCTCGGTGACGATGCCCGCGTGGGCCCAGTCTCCGGGCGTGCGGCGCCGCAGGAAGAGGCTGCCCGGACGGATGCGCGTGCGGTCCGGCGGCGCGCTCTGCGTGGAGAGGAAGCTCTCCCGCGCGCGCCCCTGCGCCGCGAGCAAGTCACTGGAGAAGGTCCGCTCCACGGGCATGGGCACGCCCAGCGTCCTCGCCGCCTGATGCAGACAGAAGGTCGCGAAGCCAGCGGACCAGCACCAGGACGCGCCCTCGTTGCCATCCAGATACATCCGCACCCAGGGGCCGCGATTCCTCCCACCCACCTCGCGCGGAAGCTGGCGCAGGTGCTGCGCCGCATACGCCACCGTCAGCGAGCCCAGGGAGCGGCCCGCCGGAGAAGCCAGGGAGAGCGCCGAGCGCAGCGGCGCCACCAGCCGCTCGAAGGTCACCGCGTCCGCGACCCCGGAGACAGGCACGTTCGACCTGGCCTGAAACCGCTTGAGCGCCGCTTCCGTGGCGGGGCCGAAGTCCCCGTCGATGGCGACCGCGAAGCCATTCAGGGTCAGCCACTCCTGGATGCGCCGCACGCCAGGGGACTCCTCGCCCCGGCGATACACCTTGTCCAGCTCCAGCTCGCTCATGGGGCCCCCGCCAGCCGCTGCATGGCCGTGAGCGTCATCCTGGCACCGCGCCGAGTCACGGCGCCAGGAGGGCCCATGTGACCTCAACGCGGAGGTGCTTCACCTGGCACGTCGCGGTCTTCCACCGAACGTTCCCGGTCCTCCTCTGACTGGTTCGGCACGGGTGTGGCCGCATCGCCCGGCGCACCCGAGCCGCCAACGCCTTCCTTGAAACCCTGCGAGGCCTCCTCCGCGGCGGTCTTCATGTCCTTCGCCGCCTCGCGCGTGCCGTCACGCACCTCCCTCGCCGCCTTGCCCATCTCGCGGCCGACATTGCGTGAGTTGTCGCGAACCTCATCGTCCTCGCATCCCGTGAAGGCCGCGAGCGACGCGCCCAAGCCCACCAGCGTGAGCCACTTCCACCGTGTCCGTGCCATCTCTCGCCTCCCGCGCGCAGGTCGCGTTCGTGTCGTCCGGACGGCAAGGTAGGCATGGGAGCACGCCAGAGCGGGCCTGCGAGCAAGCGCCCCGCTCCTCGTTCCAGGGGCGTACATCCACTCTGACGCACCGCGCCCGACTGTTTGCCGCCCTCCTGTCGGTGGCTTCCGGGTGGAAGTGGACAGAACGGCGGGCCTAGGCTCGGCCCATGGACCTCATCGTCGAGAACGGACTCGTATTCGATGGTCTAGGCAACCCACCCCGCAAGCTGAACGTGGGCATCCGAGGAGACACGGTCGCCGCCCTCACGGAAGGACCGATTGAGCGCGCGCCGCACACGCGCGTCATCGACGCGGCCGGCCACTGGGTGACTCCGGGCTTCATCGACCTGCACACCCACTACGACGCGGAGGTGGAGCTGGCCCCGTCGCTCTCCGAGTCCGTGCGCCACGGCGTCACCACGGTGGTGGTGGGAAGCTGCTCGCTCAGCCTCGCGGTGGGCAAGCCCGAGGACCTGGCGGACATGTTCTGCCGCGTGGAGGCCATCCCCTACGACACCGTCCGCTCGCTGCTGGAGCAGCGCAAGACGTGGGACTCGCTGGGCGGCTACCTGGAGCACTTGGAGACGCTTCCGCTGGGCCCCAATGTCGCGTCCATGCTGGGGCACTCCGCGCTGCGCGCCCACGCCATGGGTCTGCATCGCAGCCTGGAGCCGGGGCTGCGCCCCAGCGAGGACGAGCTGCGGCGCATGGAGGCGATGGTCACCGAGGGCTTGGACCTGGGCTACCTGGGCATGTCCATCATGACGCTCAAGTGGGACAAGATGGGCGGCTCGCGCGACATCCGCAGCCGTCCTCTGCCCTCCACCTATGCGCGCTGGAGCGAGTACCGCCGGCTGACGAAGCTCCTGCGCGCGCGGGGCCGCGTCTTCCAGGGCGTGCCCAACATCAGCACCAAGGTGAACGTGGTGCTGTTCCTGCTCGAGAGCATGGGCCTGTGGCGCAAGACGCTGAAGACGACGGTCATTTCGATGATGGACCCGCGCGCCAGCCGAGGCATCCACCGGCTCATCGGCGTCCTGTCGCGCGCGGCCAACACGCTGTTCGGCGCGAACTTCCGCTGGCAGGCGCTGCCGGAGGTGTTCGACTTGTGGGCGGACGGCATCGACCTGGTGGTCTTCGAGGAGTTCGGCGCGGGCGCGGCGGCCCTGCACCTCCAGGACGCGGCCTCCCGCGCGGGGCTGCTGAAGGACCCGGAGTATCGCGCCCGCTTCCGCAGCCAGTGGACCAACCGCTTCCTGCCGCGCGCCTTCCACCGCGACTTCAACCAGTCGCGCATCCTCGAGTGCCCGGACAAAAGCCTGGTGAACAAGTCCTTCGCGCAGGTGGCCCAGGAGCAGGGCCGCGACGCGGTGGACGTGTTCCTGGACCTGGTGGCCACGCACGGGGACGCGCTGCGCTGGTACACCGTCATGGCCAATGACAGGCTCAAGGAGCTGGAGTTCATCTGCCAGCATCCCGACATCCTGGTCGGCTTCTCCGACGCGGGCGCCCACCTGCGCAACATGGCGCACTACAACTTCCCACTGCGGCTCCTGCGGCTGGTGCGCGAGGCACAGAAGCGCGGCGAGCCCTTCATGACCGTGGAGCGCGCGGTGCATCGACTCACCGGGGAGATTGGCGATTGGTTCGGCATGGACGCGGGCGTGCTCGCCGAGGGCCGACGCGCCGACCTGGTCGTCATCAATCCCGACGGCCTGGACGAGAAGCTCGATGAAATCGCCGAGGCACCGATGGAGAACTTCGGAGGCTTCGTGCGGCTGGTGCGCCGCAATGATGCCGCGGTGAAGGCGGTGCTCATCGCCGGACGCGAGGCGGTGAGCGCCGGCACGGTGTCCCCGGCCCTGGGCCAGGAGCGCGGCTTCGGACGCGTGCTCCGCGCGGGGGCCTGACTCAGCGGGAGTGGGTCGCGACGAGTTGGACGACCTCCTCCGCGCAGCCCCATGAGAGCGTGACGCCCGCGCCCCCGTGGCCGTAGTCATGCACCACGACGCGCTCCCCGAGGACCTCCACCTCCAGTCGCACGGTGGGGCGTCCAGGGCGCAGCCCGACCTTGTGCTCCACCACGTCCAGCTTCGCGCCCTCGGGAAGCAACGGCGCGTTGCGCTCCAGGATGGCCCGGGCCTTCAGCGCGTCGGGGACGAGCGACGCGTTCCCCTCCTCCGCCGTGCCGCCGAGGATGCAGTCCCGCGAGCGGGGAATGACGTAGGCCATGCCGCTCTCGCACTCGTCGTCGAAGATGAAGCGGTCCGTGGGGGGAGGACTCACCCGGAGCACCTCACCGCGCACGGGGAAGAGCGTCTCGTCTCCCACGACGTCCCGAGCCCCCAGACCCGTGCAGTTGACGACGAGGGACGCGCTCGCCCACGCCTCGTCCAGGGAGCGCACCTCTCGCTGGATGATGTGGCCGCCCAGCTCGCGCAGGCGCGCCATGAGGAACGGCAGATAGCGCGGCATCTCGATGACGGGCGCGGTGAAGTGATAACCCTCCAACAGTCCCGGAGGCAGCTCGTCCGCCCGCGCCCGACGGAAGTCCGGCACGCTGTCGCGCCACCACGGATCCTCGACGTGACGACGAAACACCTCCACGCCGGGGACCATCAGGATGCCCGCCTCGGGGCGCTCCTGGGCCAGTGACGCCAGCACCGTGTACGTCCGCTTCGCCCAGGCACTGACGCGCTCCTGCGGCCACGCGCGATAGGGGTACCAGACGGCCGCGGCGACATCCGACGTCGTGTGAGGCGACAGCTCTCGCGCCCACACCTCCACCGTGTGCCCGGCCTCCTGCAACCGGATGGCGCATGACAGGCCCGACACACCACCGCCGAGGATGACGATGAACATGGCGCAACCCTAGCGCCGGAGAGCACCCACCCGCCGCCCGGACGCACTGCCCGGGTCGTCATGACTCAGGCCGTCATCCCCAACCCATCGTGACTTTCACCAACACCATTTGTCTCAGTCAGGCTTCTTGGCTTAAGACTCGGGGCCTGAGTGATGGCTTCGCGCCATGGGACGCGGAGCGACGGGGAGGGTCCAGCGAATGGCTGCCGAGCTGGATGCACCAGGGAAGTCTACTCGCGGGCGACGCGCGCCGCGCCTGCGTGCCTGGCATCTCATCCCCCTGCTCGTGTTCCCGGCCATCCTCATCGCGCGCTCGGGCCCGCTGCCCGGCCGTCGTGACGAGCTGCTTTGGCTCACCGACACACGCACCCGCCCCCTGGAGCCGCGCCTCAGCGTCCCGGCCGCGGACGTCCACCGTCCCTACGTCCGGCCTCGCGAGGAGCGCCCCTCCATCGCCGTTCCCCTGAGGGAGCTGGCCCGGCTGGAAGAGAGCGGAGACCGGGCGGGCATCGCCGCCTCCTATCTGCTCCATGGAGATCCCCAGCAGGGCCTCGCGCACCTGGCGCATGCACCTCCATCGCTGAATCGCGACAACGACCAGGCCGTCGCCGCCTTCCTGCTGAAGCGCAACGACGAGGCCCTGACCTGGCTCGACGGCCTGCTGGAGACCGCGCCCCGTCATCCACAGGCCCTGTGGAACCGGGCGCTCGTGCTGCGCGAAATGGGGCTGCACCTGCTCGCGGCGTCCGTCTTCGACGAGGTGGCCGCCCTGGGCGAGCCCGGCTGGAGCGCGGAGGCCCGTGAGCAGGCGTCCTGGCTGCGCGCCTCCGTGAGCCAGCGGGCCGAGTCCTGGAACGGCACGAGGACCGCGCTCACCCAGCTGGCCCAGGACGCGAACCTCCCCATCCCCTTGGAGGAGGCGCGCCGACATCCCGGCATCTCTCGCGGCCTCTTCTACGACGTCGTGCGCACCGCGCCCACGTCGGCCCGGGTGCAGGCGTTGCTCCCGCTGGCGGAGCTGCTGGACCGCATCCACGGCGGCACGGCCCTGGCGGACCACACGCGGAACATCGCCACGCGGGACTTCACGCGACGCGCGCCCCTGGCCGCCGAGTACGCCCGCCTCTTGCGAGAGCGCCAACCCGCGTCCCCGGACTACCTCACCCGTCTGCGCGGTGCGGGCGAACATGACCTGCTGCTCGGCGCGAGGCTGCTGACGCCAGAGGCCCAGAGTCCCCCCGAGGAGCTGGAGCGCGTGGCGCGCCAGTGGAACGACCCGTGGATCCACCTGCTGGTCCAGGACGAACTCGCGCGGCAGGAGGGCCTCGCGGGTGAAGCCTGGCAGGCGGACCAGCGACTCAAGGCCGCGCTGACGCTGTGCCGGGAGAAGCGGCTTCGCCCGCGCTGCGCGGACCTGCTGCGCAAGGTGAGCCACCGGGCCACGTCCGCCAACCGGCTGTCGGAGGCCGAGGACACGGGCCGCGCGAGCTGGCGCGAAGCCCAGGCGATGGGCGAGTGGGAGCTGGAGTCGGCGGCCCTTCGCGCCCTCGCCCAGGCCGCGCGCTTCCAGTTCCGCGTCGCCTCCGCGCGCGCGTACCTGTCCGAGTACCTGGCGCGCGCCCCGGACACCTGCGACGTGAAGAACTACGTCCACCGCAACATCGCGGCCCTGGAGTTGATGCGGCTGCGGCCCAAGGAGGCTCGCCGCGCCTTGTCGCGCGCGCAGGAATGCAATCCGTCCGTGGGTCTCATCGGCGCGTGGACGCTCACCGACCTCATGCGGTTGGACCCTCGGCCCGAGGACGCGGAGCAGATCAGCGCGGAGCTGACGCGAGCCCACGCCACGCGGGAGACTCCCGGCCGCCGCATGCTCGCCCAGTTGGTCCAGGCGCGCTTCGAGCTGCTGAAGGACCGGAAGCAGGGCAACGCGCGGCTCGCCGCCGTCATCCGACAGGCCGCGCCGTACCTGAACACGGACGCGGACGCACGCGACACGGTGGCGGTGGCCTATCAGACGATGGCCGTCACCGCCGGAGAGGCCGGCGCCTTCTCCGAGGTGCCAGGCGTCGTGGCCGACCATCTGGGCGTCGCCAGCCCGAAGCAGTGCGCGCTCATCGCCGCGGCGGAAGCCGAGCGCACGGTGGTGGTGGCGCTCGGTCCCCGGGGACAGGTGCTCGGGCACCATGACGCCTCACGCAAGGAGCCCCTGGGGGACGACCTCTCTGGACTGGTGCCGGAGAAGCTGCTGACGTTGCTGCGCTCGTGTCCTCGGGTGGAGGTGCTCGCGGCGCCGCCCCTGGACAGCCGCTCCGGACTGCTCCCGCCGGAGATGGCGTGGAGCTACCGCGTGGCCATGGACGCCTCGCCGGAGCCGAAGAAGAAGCCACCTCCTCCGCTGCATGTGGTGGTGGCCAACGTGGAGACCCCCTCGGGCCTGGGGCTCGCGCGGCTGTCCTCGTGGGAGTCCACGCCCGCGCCCATCGGCCAGTCGATGGAGCTGTCTGGCGCCCAGGCCACGCCCTCGCGCGTGCTGGAGGCGATGTCGCGAGCCACCGACATCGAGTTCCACGCGCACGGCGTGGTGGACCGCAGCCTGTCCGAAGCACCGGTCATCGCCCTGGCTCCCGAGTATGACGGACGCTATGCGCTCACCTCGGAGGCGTTGAAGCAGGTGCGCCTGGAGGGCTCGCCGGTGGTGCTGCTGGGCGCGTGCAGCGCGGCGCGGCTGCCGCCCTTCCTTCACCAGACGTCCTCGCTGCCCCAGGCCTTCGTGGGCGCGGGGGCTCGCGCGGTGTTCGCTGCGACGGTGGACATTCCGGACTCAGCGGGCCGGTTCTTCCAGGGCGTGCGCGAGCGCATCCACGCGGGTGCGACGCCCGCGGTGGCGCTGCGCGCGGAGCGGCTGCGCTGGTTGCGCGACGTGAAGGGCGCGCCGTGGGTGACGCGCGTCTTGTTGTATGAATAGGCCCACCGGAGGCCCGTGGGGGCGTCTCCGGAAGGCGTGAAGCAGTGACCGTGCCCCTCCGGCACGGACAAGGGGGGGGTGGACATGCACGACGCGGAACCGCTGGCCATCTACAGCCTGCACTTCGACCGGGGAGACGCGGAGTGCGGCGCGGTTGCATTGTGGAGTCCCGTCACGGACACCCGCCTGGGCGAACAGCCCGAGTGGATTCGAGGCCACCGCGCGGAGCCCGTGGCCTACGTCCGAGGGACACGTCCCTCCGTCCGAATCGCGCTGCTGGCGAACCACTTCGTCCCCGCCTCGTTCGAACTGAGCGCCTTCGGACCTTCGCTGTCCTCGGCGAATGGTCTGGAAACGCCCGTCCGCTGGCTCGGGCCACATCCGGTGAGCCTGGAGCGCACGGCGGGCTGGAGCACGCTCGCGGAGCCCGTGTCCTTCAATCGGTCGCTGCCCAATCACATCGGCACGCACGCGCTGGAGCTCCAGTGGGTCGCCGAGTGGACGGACGCGGACGGAAGCACGCGCAAGCTCTTCCTCGGCAACAGCAGACATGAGTTCTTCACCACGGGCGCGCCCATGCGCCACGGCGAGCAGGGCGCGCCCCCGTCCGGCGCCTACGTGCCCCTGGTGCGCTGGTCCTCGCGCTGGTGCGCGGGGCTGGAGTCGCGCAAGGACATCTGCGACGCGCTGCTGCGGGGACTGCCGGAGACGGGCCTGCGCTACGGCGTGCCCGCCTGGACGGTGCGCCACATGCTGGCCGTCGGCGGCGGCATGTGTGGCGGCTGGTATCAACTCTTCCAACAGCTCGCCAACTGTCAGGGCGTGACGCTGGAAGGGCGCACGCTGCACCTGGTGCCCAAGGACGACCCACGCACGGACGAGACACGCTGGGAGGCAATGGTGGCGGTGGCGCCGGGCATCAACCAGCTCGAGCCCAGTCGCATGACGCGTCTGTATGGACGCTTCCTCGACTGCGCGCGCTATCCCTTCGCGCCGGACGAGCCGGTGGAGCTGCTGAGCCATGTCGCGTCCCGGTATGTCTTCATGGCCGGCTGGGATGACGGCCACTGCCTCAACTTCCTGGAGGACTCGGGGCGGCTGTATCTCTACGACGCCTGCTTCCGGACAGAGGCGGTGGAGCTGGACATGCCGCTGCCCCCGGCCGATGGCCGGCCCGTCAGACTGGGCCAGGAGTCGTCGTTCCGGCGTCGATACCTGCACCCGACGCTGCCCTTCCTCATGGGGACGCTGCGCGCGAACGGAAGACTCTGGGAGGTGGACCTGGGGCGCAATGAGCTCGGCATCACCGTCGGGACGGCGCAAGTCCCGGAGATAGACATCATGTGGACACGCTAGGAGTTGTCATGCCGACGACACGCGAACAGCTCAGGCGGATGGTGGCGGAGCGAAAACCCCCGCACCGCGGCTTCGCCTGGAGCGAACTGATGGACGCCCTGGAGCAGATGGAAGCCGCCACCAGGGACTCGGCCGTCAGCACGCTGGAGGATGAGGACGTGGGTGTGCTGGTGGACCTGCTTGCGCAGCGAGGCCGTGTCCCCTTGCGAGGACAACCTCCCGTCCCCCACTCCATGCCTCCCGAGGAGCTGGTGCAGTTGCGAGCCCTGAAGATTCTCGCGCAGGCCGGACGACTCGCCACCATCCGTGACTCGCTGGAGCGATTGGACCGCGAGCCCTCGGCTCCCGCGCTGCGAGATTTCGCCCGACAGCTCCTCAGTCGACTCGAGAGCGAGGGGGAGGCGTAGGCTCGCGGGACTCCGGCCGGGGCGTCCACGACACGTTGGGCTCGGGCGCGGCGAAGGACTCGAAGACGATGGCGGCGCCGCCCTCCGGTGAGCGATGCGCGAACCACCACCCCACGGGCAACAGCAGCAGCTCCCCGGGCGACAGCTCCACTTCCATTCGCGGGACATCCTCGGGCACCGAGGCCGAGCCCAGGACGCGATGCAGCGCGTACGCGGGCACCAGTTGGAGCAGCCTGCGCCCGTGCACCTGCCCCAGCAGCATGTTGCGGCGCGAGGGAGCCAAGGGAACGTCCGCGCCCGGCTCCTCCCACCACAGGCCCACGGGCGCACTCTCCAGCACCAGCCCCTGGGGCGCACGCACCGGCAGGCGCGACGTCACGTTCGCGCTCGCGGGCACGACGAAGGCGCCGGGCGACACGCTCGTGGCCTCGGCGACGCGCGCCAGTGCGCCCAGCTGCCCCAGCGTGTCCTTCGAGCCCGCGTCCGCGAGCACCGTGGCGCGCGCCACCACGGGGAGGTTCTGGAAGTAGTAGCGCTCGAAGAAGTCCTCGGGCGTCAGGGCGTCATGCCGGGGGACATGAGTGTGGCCCGGCGACTGGCGATGGAGGTCGCCGTAGAGGTCGAGCAGTCCCTCCAGCTTGCGCTGCATGGCCACGGCTCGCGCCGCGCCCTGGTAGCAGGGGTCTTCCGCCTCCGCATGCACCGCCGCGCGCGCGAGCGCCGAGTCAACTCCCGAGCGCTCCAGCACGGACACCAGGTCGTCGACCTCCGCGCCGCGCAGCAGGTTCTCCACCACCCAGCGCCGCCACTCCGGCGCCAGCGTGTTCGTCCCGCGCGCCGCGGGAACGTGCTTGTCCGCATCCGTCATCGCTGGACCTTCTCTGGCCTGGGGCCAATCCAATAGTCGCGCCACTCCACGTTGCGCTCCGGCCTGTCGAAGCTGACGAACGTCACCGACACGCTCAAGTCGAGCGCCTGCACCGCGTGCCACCACCCCACCGGAATCAGGAGCGCGTCACCGGGCCCCACCACGCACGAGTGCAGCGTGGCCCGCGCGAAGTCCGGGAAGCGGCTCACGTCCGGCGCCAGGATGTCCACCGCGCTGTAGAGGCCCCGGTCGTTGTAGAGCCGAGGCGTCTCGCAGGACGGAGACAGCCAGAAGCGCTTGCGCCCCAGCACCTGGCAGAAGAGGACGTTGAGGTGGTCGTGGTGCAGTTTCGACAAGGTCCCCGCGGGACCGAACCACAGGTGCACGCTGTCCGGGGCGCTCAGGTCCGGATGGATGTAGCCCCGGGGCGGACGCAGGTCGTCGAGCAACGGGCGGAACGCGGCGCGCAGCAGCAGGCTGTTGCGAGCCACGAGGTACACATCGTCCGAGGCTCGGGTGTCACGAAAGCGCGCCACCAGCTCGCGCAGCGGCAGCGTCCTGCGCAGGCGCTCCGCATGGAAGTCCGGGTCCGGCTCCGCGTCGCGGCCCGCCATGACCTCCACCTCCTCGTCGCCGAAGCGCTCGGCCAACCACTCCGGAGACCAGCGTGTCAGCGCCGGCCAGTCGTCCAGCAGTCCCTCGATGACGACGGGGCGGTTGGGAATGTAGTAGCGCTCGAAGAACGCATCGGGGGACAGGTGGCGCAGTCGTTCCACGGCCACGGGCGACGGGCCCGGGTGACACTGGGCATGGAGCGCGGCCCGGACTTCGAGCAGCGACTCCAGCTCCCGGCGCCGGGAGACGGCCTGCTGACCGTGACGCACCGCGGGGTGGGCCGAGACGACGTCCACCGCCTCCCGGGCCCGCGCTTCGGACAGACCCTGGGCCTGGAGGGCCTGGACGAGCCGGGACGGGTCCACGCCCGAGGTCAAGTTCTCAGCGAGCCAGGAACGCACCGGGGGCGGCAGGCTCTCGCGCTCGTCAGGAGTCATGGTTCGCGGGGTGCGATATACCACCCGGGTAGGCAACCACGTTGCATTGGGGACCGCATGACCACGTCAAAGGATCCTGCTCCAACCATCGTCCCGAACCCGCCGCCCAACCCGGCCACGCGCCAGGCGCCGCGAATCGTCCCCAATCCGGGAGGTCATTCCGCGCCTCCGCAGGAGCGCACGCGCCCCACCGAGCCCCCCACCACACCGCCACTGGAGAAGTAGCGGCACGGCGGAAGCGGTTCATCCCAGCTTCCACCACGTATTGCCGTCCGGGACGTCGAACTCCTGGAAGGTGACGGACACGCTGACGTCCAGCGCGTGTACCCAGTGCCACCACCCCGCGGGAATCAGCAGCATGTCGCCGGGCTCGACGACGACTTCGAGGACGTCGGCCTCGCGATATGAGGGGAAGCGCGTGAGGTCGGGGCGGTCCGCGTCGACCTGACTCCACACCTCGAGGTGGCTGTAGACGTGGTGCGTGTGGAACGAGGGAATGAGGCGGAAGCGCTTGCGGCCGAAGACCTGGCCGAAGAGGACGGTGCCCAGGTCGTGGTGCAGCTCCGTCCGAGTGCCCGAGGGCCCCACCCAGAGCTTCACCGCACCGGCCCGCGCTGACTCGCGCAGCAGGCCCGGCGGATAGCGCACGTCGTCGAGCAACCCGCGCAGCTCCTCTCGCTCCAGGGCGAAGTTGCGAGCCGTGAGGTAGAGGTCGTTGCTGGGGCCGCCCTCCTCCAGCCTGCGGAGGAACTCGCCCAGGCGCATCACCGCGCGACAGGCATCAGGCTCCACGTCGTGGTCCGCGCGCGCCTCACGGCCGGCCATGACCTCCACCTCCACGTGGCCATGGCGCCGGGAGAGCGCCTCCGGCCGCCAGTTCGCCATCAGGGGCCAGTCGCGCATGAAGCCCGCGAGGAGCACGGGTTCGTGCGCCAGGTAATAGCGCGCCATCAGTTCGTGCACCGACACGTCCGTGCGACGCGCCAGGCGTTGGTGCCGTCCGGAGTGACGGTGCAGCGCGACGCGGGTGTCGAGCAGGCAGAGCACGTCCTCGTGAGGGGCCATGCGTCGCAGACCCGCCGCCACGGCCGGATGCGCACGCGTGGCTTCGATTTCCGCGCAAGCCCTCGCGAGCGGCACGCCCGCCGACACCAGCGTGTCGACGAGTCGCTCCGAGGCCACGCCTCGCACCACGTTCTCCGCCAGCCACGCCCGCCACTCCGAGCCCAGGCTGGATGCCACGTCGGCCATGCCGCCTCCGCTGACAATCGCGGTGGGCACTGTACAAGGCGCTCGGTCCTCCAGGGCAAGCCCACCAGGCAGGCGTCCCTGCCTCGGGCCCGGGCTTTCTTCCCCGAGTCCTGGGGGCGCGGGGCCCGGGTGGCGCCCCATCGCTCGCCCTGTCGGGGGCCGGCCTCGTGCCTCGCCTGCTCATCCCTCGCGGAGTGCTCCCTAGATTCTCGGCACGAGGCCCGCGATGAAATCAGACAGCCCCAGGTTCTGGTCCTTTCTGCGGCACACCAGCTCGGGAGGGTTGGGCGTGGTGCTCCTGCTCGTGGCCCCGGCAAGTGGGCTCGCGCAAGATGATGACGACGATGGGGAGGCGGTCGCTCCCCAGGTCTCCTGCTACACGGCCGCGAGCCAGGGCGGGCTCACCGATGACTACGCGGCCACGCAGCTCTGTCGCGGCGCGCGCTCCAACGCTCCCGCGAAATGCTTCCTGCGTGTCCAGAACGAGGGCTCGCTGACGCAGGCGCAGGCCCTCCAGCTCTGCCAGTTCGCCACGACCGACGATGACCCGGCCTCCTGCTATCTCCAGGCGCGCGGCAAGAGCTTCGGCGACGACTCCCGCATCCTCCAGCTCTGCCAGCCTCCGGTGACGGAGTTCCTGCGCTACTGCCCCGTCTACGTGCAGTGAGCCGCGGCCCCACCTCTCGTCCGGAAGCGGGCTAGGGTGCGGCCATGACGGAGCAGCCGCCCCCCGAGGAAGACCTCCCCACGGCGCGTGAGCTGGAGCTGGGCGAGGCCGGTGCTTCCCCCGCGCCGCGCCTGTTGGTGCCACCGGGTAACGAGCCCCTGGCGATGCTGGCGCGCCGTGGCTTCCAGGCCACCGTCGCACCACTGGACCTGCCCTTCCCCGCCGACGTGAGCGGCGCGCGGGCGGAGCGACTCGTGGAGCGCCTGGGCCACTACGCCTTCCGACTGTTCCTGCGCGGCGCCATTCTGCGACACGGGAGCTTCACGCCGATGGAGGCCACGCGCTACCTGGAGGAAGCCGGCGCCACGGCCTTCGCCGAGGACCTGGTGTCACTGGACCTGGCCACGCGCGAGGCCGACGGGCGTTACCTGCTGCGCCACCCCACCGCCAGCTTCGGAGGCACGCTGGAGTGGTACGTCGCGCACGAGCTGCGAGGCCGCTTCGGCTTCGACGTGGCCGCGGGCGTGAAGTTCCATGCGCCCGACGTCGGCGGAGACCTGGACGTCGTGGGCGCGGCGGAAGGACGACTCGTCTATCTGGAGATGAAGTCCTCGCCGCCCAAGCACCTGGCAGCGGACGAGGTGGGCGCCTTCTTCCGGCGCGTGCGCGCGCTGCGTCCGCACGTGTCCGTCTTCGTCATGGACACCGCGCTGCGCCTGTCCGACAAGGTGCTGCCCCTGCTCCAGGCGGAGCTGAGCACCCAGCCCGCCCCGCCTCCCCGTCGCATCGTCCGCGAGGTCTGGGCGCTCACGCCCCACCTCTACGTGGTCAACGCGCGGCAGGACTTGATGGGCAACATCGGTCTCGCGCTCGCGGAGGGTTTCAGGGCGCTCGCCCCACCCGCTCCGTGAGCCCGCGACGCGCCCCTACAATCACCTGCGCGTCGGCGGCTCCAGCAGGTAGAAAGCACGGACATGACACAGACCACTCGACTCGGCTGCGCGTGCGGACAGGTCCATCTCGAGGTGGAGGGCGCGCCCATCGTCAGCACCGAATGCTGCTGCAATAGCTGCCGTGCCGCCGGCGCCCGGATACAGACCCTTCCCTCGGCCCCGCGCATCCTGGGACCAATCGGCGCGACGCGCTTCGTTCTCTACCGCAAGGACCGCGTCCGCTTCCTCGCGGGCACCGAGCACTTCAAGGAGTTCCGCCTCACGCCCGAGGCGAAGACCCGCCGGGTCGTCGCCACCTGTTGCAACACGCCCGTCTTCCTTGAGTTCCAGGGCGGCCACTGGCTCAGCCTCTATGGCTGCCTTTGGCCCACGGGAACGCTGCCCCCGCTCCAACTGCGGACGATGACCGAGGACCTTCCGCCCGGCTCGACGCTTCCCGACGATATCCCGAACGGGAAGCGGCAATCGGTCTCATTCTTCGCCAAGCTCCTGGGCGCGTGGATCGCGATGGGGTTCCGCAGCCCGAAGATCACCTGCGTCAACGGCAAGCTGCAGCTCTGACACCCTCCCTGGCCTGACGGTGCGTGAAGCGCTCCGCGGGCTCGCGGTGGGGATGCGCGGTCCATTCCACGCCGCGCATCCCTGACTCCACCGTGACCTCAGTATGAGTAGCACTGCCTCGTGACGCCCACGGGGAACGAGGGCGAGGGCAGCGACGTCGGGTCGGCGCAGTAGTTCGCCGAGTATGCGACGTTGCACGCCGTGCCCCCCACGACATCGCTTCCCGAGAACACGTTGGGGTAGCTGGCCCAGTTGGGGCAGCCCGGCGCATCACAGACCACGTGGTTGCCGTTGTAGCAGGAGCCCAGCGTCGACTGATGGCCCGGCGACCCGCGGAACTCGAGGCTGGTGCTGAAGTCTCGGATGGTGTTTCCGTAAACCCAGCTGTTGAGCGTGTTGTCGACGAGGACGCCGACCTGCCCCTTCACGCCGGTGAGCTGGGAGTCGATGGTGTTGAAGCCGACGAAGCCCCAGTTGACCCGGTAGAAGGTGAGGCCAATCGGGTTCTTGTAGAAGCGGTTGTCGCGCACATACACATGGTCGATGAAGCCGCGCATCGGTTCGGTCAACGCGTAGTACTTCTGCGCGTCATCGAGCAGGTGCTGCTGCAGCTCGAGCACGTGGTTGTAGTCGCCGAAGTCCCCGACATCAAAGCCGGTCAACTGGCGAAACGCGCACGGGGGCGCGACGGTGTACTGGCTGCCATCGGTGAGGAAGCCCAGCGAGAAACCCGAGACGAAGTTTTCGGTGTGGGTCGTCGAGCTGGTGTACGGCATGTGCCCGTCGGTGCTCAGGCCGAAGTTGCTGGTGAGGGGCACGTTGTGGGGCGCCCGCAGGACGACGTTCTTGGAGACGTCGACGTTACCGCCCACGATGTTGATGCCCACGTTCACATCACAGATGGAGTTGTGGTGGACCTGGGAGCGGGCATTGGCGTTGCCTCGGAACTCGAAGGGCTGGTTCGTGCAATACCGCCGCGTTCCGAACTCCGTGGTGGGGTCGACTCGCATGCAGTACATCGTGTTCGGCACGGTCTCACCCTCGCCAAGCGGGGGCAGCGCCGGGCACTGTCCAGAGGGGATGCTGCCGTCCGCGTTGCAGGACGTGGGGCGGCACTCGGCGGTGCCGGGCCGGCGGCTCAGCGCCTTGAGATCCCACCCGCTGGGGCAGGTATAGGTCACGGGGTTGGTGGGCCCGTTCCACGTCGCGCTGGCGGGCTGGATGGAGATCTTGATTCCGGGCGTGGTCTCGCACGTGGGGTTCTCCTTCACGTGGGCCGTGTTCCAGCCATACGCGATACCCGCCCCGAGGTGGACGATGCGCAGGTGGTGGACGTTCACCGCCGGGCCGTTCATGGCCTCGGCGTGGTTGACCTGGACTCCGACGGTCCACCGGCGCGGCATCGTCCCCGTGTTGAAGACCGTGGCGTCGGGTGAGGGCGGCTCGTGGCCATCCAGCTCCAGGATGGAGTTGAGTGAGTGGGCGCGCGCCGGGCACTCCTGTCCCTGGCTGTAGCCAACGTTCGTGGTGCCCACCAGGGTCAGGTTGGAGACGCTGGCGTCGTTGAGCAGGCCCTCCTCGGTGCCCGTGCCCGCGACGATGATCAACCCGTTGAGCTTCGTGGTGTCGTGGTCGACGTTGATGATGGTGGGCGGGGACAGCGACGTGCCCTCCAGGTGGATTCCCGTCGGGACGTGGAGGCCAAAGCCATTGCCCCAGGGCCAGCTCCACGCGAGCTTCGTGGCTTCGGAGATGGTGATGGTGCCTGGATCCAACACCACCCTCGAGTGACCGTTGGCCTTCGCCCAGTCGATGGCGGCCTGATACCAGCGCGGATGGAGGGTGCTGCCATCATCGGTGCAGGTCCGGGTGACGTCGCCGACGCAGGTGGCGCCGACATTGCCGGCCGCGCAGAAAGCGCGCTGGAAGCCAGCGGTCCCATGGACGCGGGCGCACATGGTTGGAAGCAGGGACGCCAGGCTCGAGGGACTTGAGCGGGACACGGCCTGAGAACTGGCGGCGTGCGCCAGCCCCCCACCCAGGACCACGAGCAGGGACAGGGCACGAATCCAGGGACTTGTACGGAGCTTCACCGCCGGAGAGCGGAACAAGGGGGCTGCTTGCATGGATATACGTCCCATCAAGGGATGAATCGATGATCCATCCCGTGGCTGCGGCCCCTGCGGCTGGAACAGTTACCCTGGATTCGCGGATTCGCCAAGCCTGTTGTTCGCGGCCGCGCATCCACTCCCTTTCCGCCCATGGACTGACATGTGTGCGGTTTTGGCCCCCCGGCACTGACGGGTCCGCGCCGCCTCTTTCGTCAATGTCTGACATTCCTGACGGAATGCCTCTCCCGACCGGGAGGAATCATTGACGGCTCGCTTGAAGCGGGCGTCTGTCCGTATGGCGTTGAGTCCGTGAATCGTGGAGAGCCGACAACGGGCGCGCGGCTTCCGTTCCACGCTTCGCGAGGCGCTGACAGGGGAACACGCCCCTGTCAGCGGCCCCAATGCTCAGTGCCGGGCTGCGCGGGCGTCGCGGCCCCGGGCGCGCGCGGCCTTGGAGAGCGCGTTGGCGCCCTGCTCGTCGCCGCGCATCCACTCCTTCATCGCCGGCACCACCTGCTTGCTCCAGGTCTTCCCCACGCGAATCTTGAGGAAGTCCCCCACCAGCGCGTCGATCATCGCGGACAGTTGCTCGGTGAGGAACAACCGCTCGTTGAGCTGGTCATCCTCTTCCTCGCTCATCAGCGCGGGCAGCTTCGCGGCGCGAACGTCGAGGAACTCCGAGTCGAGCGTGGCCTCGTACTCCTTCTCGCCATGCGTGAAGCGGATGCGCGCCTGGGCCACCAGCAGGCCCTTGTCCAGCGCGTGCTTCACCTGCTCCGAGTACGGCGCCAGCGTGCCCTTCGCGCTCAGCTCCGTGACGTCGCCCGCCACGCCGCGCAGGGTGATGCGGCCCATGAAGAGCACGTTGACGCCCGTGCCCTCCAGCTCCACCAGCGCGTCCCCCGTCTCCGAGCGCCACAGCATCCACGTCAGCAGCTCGCGGCCCAGGTAGGCCCGGCCCCGCAGGAGCTGCTCTCGCGCCTGACCACGCTCCACCTCGGCGACGTCCTTCGTCTCCTCGGTGGCGGCGCCGTCGACGCCAACATCTCCTCGCGCGAAGGCGGCTTCCGCCCGCGCCTGCTCACGCTTCGCCATGTGCCACCTCCGCCGACGTCGCCGGCAGGTCCATGCCAATCAGCTCCGCCGTGGGCCCGAGCGCGTTCTCGTCGATTCCCGACGTCTGGGCGATGGCGGCCGGCGTCAGCCCCACGAGCTTCAGGCCCAGCGCGTTCTCCAGCGCGATGATGATCTCCTCCACCACCTTGCGGGACGCGGCCCAGATCTGCAGCTGCTGCGTCTTCTGGTTCCAGCTCACGTCCAGCACGTTGGTGCGCGGCGTGGCGCGGGTGCGGAGCATCTGCTTGACCTGCGCCTTCGCCTGCGTCTTCTCGCCACGGCTGGGCGGACGGTCATTCTCCGCCTCGAAGTTGGCGGACCACTTCGCCATCTCCTCCTTCATCGCGGACGCGGGGACCTTCAACGAGTCGATGCGGAAGGAGAAGAGGACGTACTCTCCGTAAAAGACGCGGCCGACGGAGAACTCGACGGCGTCCGCGTTCTCCAGTTCGACGAAGCCGGCCGCGCGGTCATCCTCGGAGCGACGGTCGATGGGCTCGAACGCGTGCGCCTTGAGACCGCGGGTCAGCCAGCGCTTGATGTCGGAAGGCGCTTCCTTGGCGGGTTCGACCCGGAAGCGCGAGAAGGTGACGGCACCACGAAGGACAGGCATGGGGCGCGGCAGGATGGGGGGCGCGAGCTACGACGTCAAGGCACTCTTGGTGCTGTCCCCCTCCCGACCGGGACACGGGTGCGCTGGTGCCTACCTCGCGGTTGGAGGAATGTACCGCCCATGAAGCTCGCCCCTGTGTCGTGCCTGATCGCCGTGCTCTTGCTGGGTGCCACCCTCCCCCGGGAAGTGCTCGCGCAGGAGGACGCCAAGGCGCCCACGACGGTCCAGGCACCACCGTTGATCTCCGCGCCGGACGACGTGGAGCCCGCGCCCTTCGTGCCTCAACGGCCCCTGTTGGCCGAGGCCCCCGAGAAGGCAGGGGTGTCCACCGTGCCGCGCGTCATGATCGAGAC
>NZ_JABUMQ010000196.1:0-21404 GCF_013336645.1 Myxococcus sp. CA039A
GGCTTGGGGATTCGCGTCGACGCCTGCTTCGCGGCGGCCGAGGTCGCGAGCCCTGGGCCGAGGGTCGGGCGTTGCCTCATTGGTGGAACGTGGACACGCATCTCCTCCAAGAGGTCACGGTCCATTTCGTGGGCGGAAGCGCTCCGAGCGACGCATGGGGCGCGCGGCCCTGGACCGACGTGGAAGCGCGACGGTTCGCCCTGGAGGTCGGCTCGTGATTCGTCTGAGCAACAGCACCCTGGTGTCCCTTCCGGCCGGCGTGGAGCGCCCCACCTATGACCGCACCCGGGTGACGCCGGGCATCGCCCACCTGGGGGTGGGCCAGTTCCATCGCGCGCACCAGGCGCTCTACCTGGACCGCTGCCTCGCCCTCCCCGGGCAGGAGCGCTGGGGCATCGTCGGCATTGGCGTCCTGGATGGAGCCCGGGAGCGACACAAGGCGGACGCGCTCCACACGCAACAGGGCCTCTACAGCCTGACAGAGTTTCCCGCGCGGGGACGTCCCACGGTGCGCGTGGTGGGCTCGCTGGTGGGCTACCTCCATGCCCCCGAGGACCCCGAGCGCGTGCTGGAGCTGCTGGCGGCTCCGGACCTTCGCCTCGTCACCCTCACGCTCACGGAAGGGGGCTACAACCTGGACGAGGCAGGGCAGTTCCTGCTGGAGACGCCCGCCGTCGCGAGGGACTTGGACAGCCAGGTGCCGACCACCGCCTTCGGGCTCGTCACCGAGGCGCTGCGTCGACGGCGCGAGCGGGGCCTGGGGCCCTTCACCGTGCTGAGCTGTGACAACCTCCGTCAGAATGGCGAGGTGGCCCGGGACGCCTTCCTGTCATTCGCCCGGGCCCGGGTGCCGTCGCTCGCGAACTGGATGGAGGAGCACGTCACGTTTCCCAGCGCCATGGTGGACCGCATCACCCCCGGCGTGGCGGAGCACGAGGCGGCCCGGCTCAACGAGGCCAGCGGACTGGATGACGCGCTGCCGGTGTACTCCGAGTCGTTCATCCAATGGGTCATCGAGGACAGGTTCTGCGCCGGGCGGCCGCCACTGGAGCGGGTGGGGGTCCAGTTCACCGACGACGTCGGGCCCTATGAGCAGGTCAAGCTGCGGCTGCTGAATGCCTCACACAGCCTGCTCGCCTTCCCCGGCCTCCTGATGGGCTACCGCTTCGTCGCCCAGGCCATGGAGGACCCCGCGCTGGTGTCCTTGCTGCAAGCGTTCCTGCGCGAGGACGCGGAGCCGTTGCTGCATCCGCCGCGAGGGTTCTCCGTGCGGGACTACGGCGACACGGTGCTGGAGCGATTCAGCAACCCCGCCATCAACGACCAACTCCTGCGCATCGCCAGCGACAGTGCCTCCAAGCTCCCCCTCTTCGTCCAGCCCACGGCGCGAGAGGCGCTGCGCGAGGGCCGCGACACCCGGCGCATCGCGTTCCTGCTCGCCGCGTTCTGCGAGTACCTGCGGGGAGTCGACGAGCGCGGCCATGTCTTCCTTCCCCTGGAGCCGCACCTGACGGGGGCCGAGGTGAGGCGCGCGCACGCCACGGACTTGAAGGCGCCCCTGGGCCTGGAGCTGTTCCAGGGGTGGGGTCTGGCCGAACATCCCGGGTTCGTGAAGGACTGCGTCCACTTCCGACGGGAGCTGCGCTTCAAGGGTGTCTCGGCCACCCTGGCGGAGCTGGCGCGGTCGACGGAAGCGGCCTCGGCTTGAGCGCGGGCGAGGGCCGGTGTGTCAGGCCCTCGCCTGGCCCACCATGTCCGACGCGCTGGTCCGCTTCCCTCGACCCCGTGTCCGTCGACCCGCCCCGGTCGAATCCAGGACCGCGAGGTCGGAGGGGAAGCAGACCCCAGGGAGGTGTCGGTGTGGCGCGCCTGCCAGTGCCCGAGTCACGGAGCGCCGGAACTCAAGGGGATTCTGGTCGACGCTGAACTCAGCAGCGTGATTGCAACGGTTGTTTGGTGGCGTGAGACGGGGGCTTCATGATGACCGCGGGCGTTCGAGCGCGCTTTCGCGCCGCGCCTGACTGGAGTCCATCTCGATGCGAAACCTCGTCAGTGGGTGCCGCCGTTCCCTGGTGGTGGCCCTTGGGTTGTTGCTGGCCTCGTGCGGTGACGCGCCCGTCGAAAGTCCGGCCCCACCGGAGATGGCACCCCACCTCCCCAGCACCCCGGATGGACAGGTGCATGCCATGTCGTTGCAGGCCTTCATTGTCTGTGACCCTCCGAATGTCTTCACGTCGTGCGAGGGGTACGTGACAGGGGGCGTGGCGCCCTACACCTTCTATTTCGGGCGGAACATCATCGAGTACGAGACGGGGCGGCAGTACTCGGTGACGGGGCCGGGCACGGGGGGTTGGTACCCCTATGGCTGCACGCCTCCTTCCGAAGAGCAGCCCGCGACCTTCGACGAGCAGCCGACCCTCCGGGTGCGCGACGCGCTGGGCAACTACTCCCCGTTGGTGACGGACTCCTATCGCGCCTGCCACGCGCCGTAGTGGGCGCCGCCAGTGCGCGCTACTTGCTGTCGAGCGTGAAGACGCCGTCCCAGTCCTCGGGCGGCGGCGTCACGAGCAGGGTGTCGCACCGCGCGGCGAAGCGCTGGGAGGGAGGGTCCTCGGGCGAGGTGAGGAACACCGCGCGGGCCTCGGTGAAGCGCCGGGCCCGGTAGAGCGCGAGGCCCTCCGCGAAGCGGACGAGGTGAGGCGCGGGAGCGGTACCCGCCACGCCCACGAGCTCGAACACTCGGACGGGCTGCTGCTTGCCTTTGACTCGCAGCAAATCCAGCTCGCGGGCCAGCACCACACCGCGCGCGGCGAGCAGCGTGTCCTCGGCGACGAGCGTGCGGGTGCCGTAGACCTTGGCGGCACCCTCCAGGCGCGAGGCGAGGTTCACCGTGTCGCCGATGACGGTGTAGTCCTGGGCCGCGCTGGAGCCCAGGTTGCCCGCCACGGCGTGGCCGGTGTTGATGCCGATGCGGCAGTCGAGCCGGGGCAGCCCTCGCGCCTCGAACACCGGAGACAGCCGGTCCACCACCGCGAGCAGGTCCAGCGCGGTGAGGCACGCGCGCGCCGCATGGTCCTCCAGGGGGAGCGGCGCGTTCCAGAAGCACATGATGGCGTCGCCGATGAACTTGTCGAGCGTGGCCCCGTGCTGGGTCAGCACGCCCGTCGCCTGCTCGAAGTAGGTGTTGAGCAGCGCGACCAGCTCCTCCGGGCTGAGTTGCTCGCTCATCGAGGTGAAGCCCACCAGGTCGCTGAACAGCACCGTGAGCAGCTTCCGCTCGCCTCCCGGCGCGGCCTTCTCCGGATTCTTGAGCAGCTCGTCCACCACCTGCGGCGCGAGGTAGCGCTTGAAGAGGCCTTTGATCTGATCTCTCTGTCGCAGGCCGCTGACCATCTCGTTGAATGCCTGCGCCACCCGGCCCACCTCGTCGGTGCCGCGCACGGGCACCTCGACGGTGAGGTCTCCCAGCCGCACGCGCCCCGCCGCCTCCTCCAACCGCACCAGCGGCGAGGCCAGCCCGCGCGCGAGGAAGAAGGCGGCCGCCAGTGCGAACAGCGCGATGCCCACGGCCGTGGGCACCAACCACAGTCGGAAGCGCCGGAGGATGGGCTTGATTTCAGCGTCGAAGTCCCGGAGGACGAACACCTGTCCCATCCGGGCCCCGTCCACGCCGAGGAGCGTCCCCTCGCGCACCAGGTAGTGCGTGTCGCCGAGGTACACATCACGCGCCTGCCCGGCCTCCAGCTTCGGACCGTCCAACCGCGTCTCCAGCGGGAGCTGGGACGCCGTGGCTCCGTCCTCCGCGCGGACAGCGAAGCTGGCGCGGGTGTCCGCCATCTGCGGCCCCGGTGCCCTGGGGGCCATCGGGTCCTCCAGCAGCACGTCCTTCACCCACTGGCCCGACAGCACCACCCCCACCGGTTCGCGCGAGGCCCCATAGGCGGGCTGCGCATGGACGAGCAGCAGGTCCCCCTCGCGCACCTGCTCCAAGGGGATGAACGTGAAGGGCAGGGAGCGCAGCTGCGCGGGAGACCAGAGCGCCGACGTGGGACCGCGCCTCAGCGCGGTGTCGAGCAGCGGCAGCGCCAGTGGCTGGTCCCCCAGTTGTTCCGGCTCCGCGCGGGTGTAGACGAGCCGCCCGCTGGCGTTGAAGAAGGCCCAGGGAGGTTCACCCCCGAACGCGTCGGTGTCGGCGGAGGAGATGACCTCGCGGGCATAGCGGATGCCGTCGGTCTCCGCCGTCTCGTCTCCGAGCCCGGCCTCGGCGTCGAGGGAGTTGACCGAGAGGGACATCCCCCTGAAGGAGTGGTCCATCGTCCGCGCCTCGGCCACGTCGCGGATGCGCTCCTGACTGGCGCGGGCGAGCTGCTGGAAGGCCACCAGCGTGCGCTCCAGGTCGCTGGCGATCTTCTGCTTGGCCGCCGCCTCCACCGCGAGCGTGGTGAGCACGAGCGCCGCGACGAGCGCCGCGCCTGCGAGCGCCATGAAGGCGAGAACGAGCTTCCGGGTCAGCGTCACCGCGCGAAGGATAGCCGCGCCCGGGCGCTCCCCGCGAATCTAGGGACTCTTGCCGGAGTAATCGGGCCGGGGGCCGTACTTCTTGCCGTGTTTGTCCAGGTGGGTGTCGTCGGCGCGCGTCTCGGTCAGCTCGAGCGTGGCGGTGGCGGTGCCTCCCGACTCCACGACGACCTCCACGCGGGCGATGTTGCTCTTCTCGTCCCGCCGATGCACGGCGAAGAGGGGATGGCGTCCGGGAGGCACGCCTCGCAGCTCGAAGCGCCCGTCCTTGTCCGTCACCGCGAAGGCGCGGTTGGGCACCACCACCACCGTCGCCACCATCTGCTCGTGGATGTCGCAGTACACGTCGATGATGCCCGTCTTCTTGAAGGTCTCGACGTAGGCCTCGCCCGGCCGGTTCTTGCCCGCGTCGAACCTGCGCGCCACCGAGCGCGAGAAGACGTTGTGCAGCACCACGTCCCGGTTGGAGAACTCCACCTTCTGTCCCGCGACGATGGGCAGCACCGAGGGGAAGAAGGTCTTGTCCCGCTGGCTCATCTTCGCCACCTCGGCGGGGGGCTCCTCGGTGTAGCCGGTGAGGTAGACGACCACGCCGGAGCGGTCCGCCTTGGGCGTCGGCTTGCCGTCCGGACCGATGACGAGGATGCGCACCTCTCCTCGCACCGCGCCCGGCTCGGCGCTCGCGAGGGACGCGGTCATCAGGAGCGACAGGAGGAGCGACTTCACAGCGCCACCGCCCAGATGAGCCTCGGCATGAAGCGAGGGGTTTCGTCGGTGATGCCCGTCAACCCGACGAAGGTGCCGGCGGTAATCCACATGCGCCCGAACGTCCAGGCCACGCTCGGACCGACGAAGAGGTGCGGGTCGCCTTTCACGTCCTTCAGCCCGAACTCACCGAAGGACTCGAACGACAGCCGCAGCTCGTCCGGGATGACGGGATAGGAGACGCCCGCGGAGTACGTCCCGAGGATTTGGACCGGGGCGTCGCCGCCGCGCAGCCCGGGGATGCCCACCTGTGCGCCCAGGTCCAGCGCCACGCGCAGCCCGCTGTCCCACTGGTAGGAGCCGACGAGGTCGGCGTCCACGCGCGACGGGCTCGCCTCGCGGATGGACTGGTGCCAGACGGCGCGGATGAGCGGTTGGAACGCGCGGTCATCGCCTCGGGGAAAGAGGCGGTAGCGGAAGTCGGCCTCGAAGGAGTCCAGCTCCGTGATGTCCCGGTTGGCGCGCACCTGGAAGGGGATGGCGAGCTCCAGGTGCTGGCTCAAGCCGATGACGGGCCCCCACCAAATCCAGTAGACGGAAGGACGGTCCGGGAACGCGGGCGCGCGGCTGCGGGCCCACAGCCACTGCTCCAGCTCGACGTCGCCCTTGGGCACGATGTCGGTGTCGAACGTCCAGATGAAGGGGCGGCGGCCGGCCAGGGCAGGCTCGGCCCACGTCACCCCCAGGATGCATGCCACCAGCGCCAACCAGCGGACTGCTCGCATTCGCGCTCCCCACCCCGGGCGTCAGGGTGCTCGTGCTGGTGCCTAGCACACCACGCCCGGAGGTGGGACCGACAGGCGATTACAACCGGTCGCTGATTCGCTGCTGCAACAGCCAGTCGTAGAGCTCCAGGGTGGCGTAGGCGGTGTCCCACGTCGCCTCGTTGTGGCCTGCGTTGGGGATGATGGTGACGCGCATCTTGCTCTCACCCGGGCCGCACTTCGTGTCGAGCCACGTCTTGACGCTCGTGGCGCGGGACGGCGTGTCCAGGGCGCCGTGGAAGGCCCAGATTGGCAACGGCTTCAGATTGCAGATGTTCGCGTTATTGGTGGGCGTGGAGGTGATGGAGATGGGGACGATGGCCGCCAGTTGGCTGGTGTGGTTCATGCCCAGCTCGATGCTGATGTTGCCGCCGCCGCTCAGGCCGGTGACGTAGACGCGGTCCGCGTCCACGCGGTAGTCCTTCTTGGCGTCCTCGATGAGCGCGAGCAGCGAGGGCGCGGCGAACCAGCCGGTGCCCGTGTTGTCGAAGGGGAGGCGCTGATTGGGCGAGATGACGATGGCCTTCATCGCGGCGCGGAAGCTGGCGGAGGAGAACTGCCGGGCCAGGCCCTCCGGATTGCTCAGCACCGCAGTGCGGTCGACGGTGAGGGTACTGCCTCCGATGCCGTGCATCCCGATGATGAGCGGCCAGCGGGTGGTGCGGTCATTGTTGTACTGCTCGGGCAGGAAGAGGGCGTAGTCGTAGCGGACGTTGCGGACCAGCGTCTGCTGTCCGGCCGCGCACGTGGTGGGGCCGGTGGGAGTGGCGGCCGGTGTACCCATGAGCTTCAGCTCGCGCAGCCGGCAATGGGGCTTGTCCTTGCACACCACCCGGACCTGCGTGGTGATGACGGGCGTGGTGAAGGTGAGCGTCTTCTGCGTGGTGCTGAGCGGGTTGCCGTCCACCACGGTGCCAGGAATCGTCTTCCAGCAGCCGCCATTCCAGGCCTGCAACTCGAAGGCGGGCATCGCGTTGGTCGCGGTCGCCGAGGTGCCCAGGTGCAGCTCCGCGCTGCTCACCTCGTAGGCGCCCTGGAGGTCAACGTCGAGGTAGTTGTGCGTCTGGAAGTGGAAACCGGACTCCCACCGGGTGGCGAGGTCTCCGTCCACCGCGTTCGCCGGCGGGAGGGATGTGTTGAAGGAGCCCGCGGTGGCGGGTTTCTTGAACGCCACGTCGGTGAGCACGGCTGGCGGCGCCGTCACCGTCACGCTCACCTCGTCGGAGGCCGTGGCTCCGTCGTCGTCCGTGGCGGTGAGCCGGAAGACGAAGACGCCGGCGGACAGGCCCGCGACGCTCAAGGAGGCGGTGGTGGTGCCGCTCAGCGTGGCCGAGGGGCCGCTCACCTGCGTCCAGGCCAGCGCCGTCACCGTGCCGTCCGCGTCGGTGGCTCCGCCGACCAGCGTCACGCTGCTGGTGGGCAGCGTCAGCGACCTGTCCGCGCCCGCGTCGGCCACGGGCGGGATGTTCACCTGCGTCGAGTGGGGCGTGCCGAAGACCCACAGCTCCTTCACCCGGCAGTTGTCCGCGAGCGGGTCCCTGCATGAGAAGCGCACCTTGTTCGCCGTCACCGGCTGCGTGAACGTGGTGGACACCGCGATGCTCGTGTTGGCCGTCTGGCTGGCGCCGGGGATGGGCTTCCAGCCTGTCCCGTCGTCGTAGAACAGCTCGTAGCTCTGGATGACACGGGTGTCCCGGAAGCCGGTGTAGAGCTCCATCCGGACCAGGTCGAACGTCCCCTGCAGGTCGATGTCGAGCAGGCGCGTCTGGTTGTAGATGCCAGGGCACCAGCGCGACGTATCGGTATTGATGTCCCCATCCACCGCGTACTCCGGACGGAACGGGTCCTGCGTGGAGCTGGCCGTGGCCGGCTTGTTCAGGGTGACATTGATGAGCTCGTCGATTCTGGCGCGCTGCTGCGCGGGCTGGAGGGCGCGCTCGTCGCCCTCCGGTGCTCCGCAGCTCACGAGCGCACTCGCCACCAACATGCTGATGAGGGATTGAAGCCGTCGCAAGGTGTCCTCCTCGGGATGGGGAAGAGGACATCTTGCATCAGTCACAGGGTTTCAAATCCGCAAAAGTTGTTATTCGTGTAATTCGCATGTAATGTCATGTCACCACTTGCCGGCGTGTGCGCCTCCGTCCACGTGGAGGACTTCGCCCGAGACATAGGTCGCGCCGTGAAGGTAGAGCACCGCGTCCACCATCTCCGCCACTGTGCCGACCCGGTGCATGGGGGACATGGTCCTGAGAAAGGGATGTTTGTCCTGGGAGTGCATGGGCGTGTCGATGGTGCCCGCGGCCACGGTGTTCACGCGGATGCCCTGGCCCGCGTATTCGATGGAGAGCGCGCGGGTGGCGGTCTCAAGTCCGCCCTTGGTCAGGATGGCGAGCGCTCCGGAGACGCCCGAGATGGGCTGACCCACCAGGGATGTGCCGATGTTCACGATGTGCCCTGCCTTCCGGGGCACCATCCACCGGAGGGCCTGTTGGCTCATGTGGAAGAAGCCCGCGATGTTCGTCGACACCAGCTGGGCGAAATCGCTCTCGTCATAATCCGTGAAGGGTTTTGCGATGAAGAGGCCCGCGTTGTTGATGAGCAGGTCCACCTGCCCGAAGCGCGACTCCGCGACCTCGAAGACCTTCCTCGCCGTCGCCTTGTCCCCGACATCGCCGTCCACGAGCGCCAGTTGCTCCGTCGGCACGAGCGAGGGCTCGCGCGACGTCTGCCTCGCCGTCCCCACCACCGAGAACCCTCGCTCCAGCAGGGCCCGGGTGAGGCCCAGACCAATTCCACTCGACGCACCCGTGACGACCGCGACCTGTGAACCCATGGCTTCGCTCCGTGAACGGGCGAAGAGCCCGTCTCGACGGGCCTAGGTCGTCATGCGCCGGACTGTTACAGGCCGTCGTATTCGAAGGAGCAATGGCGCAATTGCTCACGGGCGCGGTGGAGGAGGACTCGGACATAGCCGTCGGAGATGCCGAGCAGCTTTCCCACCTCGCCGCTGGGCTGTTCATCCAGCAGACTGAGCATGACCACTCGACGCTGAAGCTGGGCCATGCGGGAGATGCACCCGTGCATCCAGGCCAGTTGCTCGGTGCGGGAGATGAGCTCCTCGCTCGTCACGGTGTCCTGTGCGGCCTCCCCCGCTTCGAGCAGCAGTCGCGCCTTGGACTGGCGGGAGTGTTTGCGTCGGCGGTTCATGAGGTTGTGGCGGAGGATGACCGTCAGCAGCTTCACCGAGTCGTCGGAGTCCCGCGCGATTTCCCGCGCCTCCGGGAGGCGGAAGAACGAAAAGAAGCTCTCCTGGACCGCGTCGAGCGCATCCTCCGCATCCAGGCCCCGACGGCGGGCATGGGTGAGCAAACGCTCCCGGTGCTCATGCACCAGCTCCGCCACCCACGACAAGAAGCCGGGGGAGATGGGCGGCGAGGCGGGGAGTTGGGAGATGTCCTTGGCCGTCACGTTCCTGCTCCTGAAGAGGGTCTCAGCCCCCCTAGGTCTCCAGTAGCGGCGTCGTTACAAGGTTTCCACGGGAAGCGCCCGGAGGCCGTGGGCCACGAAGCCCAGCATCAGGATGGAGGCGGATGGGGTGCTGTAGAAACGGCGGTATCCCGCGCGCACCTGTTCCAGCTCCTCCAGGGAGATGAGCCCGGCGTCCATCGCCGGTCGTAGCCGCTCCGGGTCCAGCTGGCGTCGGAATGCCTCCAGTCCCAGCGCGTCGCTGTGGTACGCGATGACGTCCAGCCGGACGTCCGTGAACCCCGCGGCGGTGAGCAGGCGCACGAGCTGGCGACCGATGAAGCGGTTGCCGCCACGGTGGAGCTGAAGCCGCTCCGCCTTGCGGTGGATGGACTCCAGCTCCGGCAGGGACGGCTCCGCCACGCCCCACAGTCCCGCGTCCAGCTCGCTGACCACCAGTCGCCCTCCAGGACGAAGCAACCTGAGGGCCTCGCGCGCCGCGAGCAGGGGCTCCTCCAGGTGTTGAAACACGAAGCGCGCCAGCGCCAGGTCGAAGCGCGCGTCGGGCAGCCCTGTCTCCAGGACGGAGCAGCGGTGCACCCGCGCGCGTGCGCCCAGTCGGGCCTCCGCGAGCACACACATCCCAGGGTTCAGCTCCACGACATGCAACGCGCCGGAGGGCACCAGCTCCAGCAGCTTCTCCGCGACGAACCCAGGCCCGCCTCCCAGCTCCACCACGGACATGCTCTCCGTCAGCCCCAGGGCACGAAGGAGCCGACGCTCCTCCGGCCAGCTCAGCTCCACCTGGGCCTTCAGCCTCGCGAGCTCCTCGCCGAGCCCTCCTGAGTGTTCCTCCGGACGATATGAGCCACTCATTCCGCATCCCAGCGGCGAGCACGCATCGGCAGCCCGCCCGAGGGACGCAGTGTCACCAGCGCCTCCGGCTCCACGTGGTGTCCTTCCACGTGCTGAAGCTGGAAGCGCTGGACGACCATGGCCAGGACGAGTCGCGCCTCCATCATCGCGAAGTTGCGACCGATGCAGACGCGCGGGCCTCCGCTGAAGGGCAGGTACGCATAGGGATGTCGAGCCGAGGCGCGGCTGTCCCGAAAGCGCTCCGGGTCGAAGGTCTCCGGCTCGCTCCAGTAGTCGGGGTGGCGATGGAGCAGGTACGGGCTGACGATGACCAGGGTGCCGGCGGGGAGGTGATAGCCGCCCACGCAGTCGTCCTCCCGGCAGATGCGCGACATCAACCACACCGGGGGATACAGGCGCATCGCCTCCTGGAGCACCCGTCCTCCGAAGTCGAGCGCCCGCACCCGCTCCGCCACCAGTGGCTTCGTGCCCAGCAGCGCCCGCGCCTCCTCGCGCACGCGAAGCCGAGCCTCCGGATGCAGGCCGAGCAGGTGCAGGCTCCAGGTGAGAGCCTTCGCCGTCGTCTCGTGGCCCGCCATCAGGAAGGTGAAGATCTGCTCGCGGAGGACGCGCTCACCGGCGGGTCCGTCGAGCGCGGGAGGATGCCCTTCCAGGAGCAGGGCCAGCAGGTCCGTGCCGCCACCCGTCTCCCGTCGCCGCGAGAGGATGCGCTGGACGAGCGTGTCGATGAGCTGGCTCGCCTCGCGGAACTGTCGCAGGCCCACCGCGTCCTCGGCGTCGAAGCGGGACATGAAGCTGTTGAGCCGCTGCACCGCCCCGGCGAAGTCCGTCGTGGCGTCCTCCAAATCACAGCCGAACAGACAGCGGGTGACGATGCGCAGCGTGAGGTGCCCCAGCTCGCGCTCCACGTCGAAGGGGATGCCCGTGCGCGCCGGGTTCTCCCAGCGATGCAACATGTCCTCGGTGCACTCCGCCATGACCTGGACCCAGGGCTCGATGCGGCTGTGCTCGAAGGCGGGACGGGCCACGCGGCGCTGCTCGGCCCAGGGCTCACCCTCGGTCGTCATCAGGCCCTGGCCCAACATGGGCAGGAGCATCATCAAGTCGGGCGTGCCGTGCTTGACGTAGTTGCGCGCGTGACTCTGGAGGACGTGCTGCGCATGGAGGGGATGGTTCACCACCACGGTGGACCAGCCTCCCGCCGTGTAGCGGAAGAGGCTCCCGTACCTGCTGGCGCTCTCCGTGAGGAAGCGCAGCGGCCGGGCGCGCAGGGCTCCCAAATCAGGAGCATCCGTCACCAGCGGAGGCAGGGGCAGGTTGAGGTCCGCCAGGCTCATGGCATCACCCTGAGCACAGGCTCTCGGTCCTGGAAGAGGGGATGTTTCGCCGCGCGGTACGACGCTGAGAACACCCCCTGGAGCTTGCGGTACTCCCGCATGAATTCCTCCCGAGGCATCCGCGTCCGCGTCACCGCGTGCTGCAAGTCGAAGTGCTCCCAGTGGGGCCGGCCATTCGGCTGCCGCTCCAGGATGTGCTCGAACGATTCGCACGCGGGTGTGCCCGGCAGCGGCGTGAGCAGGGTGAAGGACGGATAGTCGACGCCCTGCTCACGGATGAATGTCGCGAGCTGGTCGAACTCCCGAGGCGTGTACTCCGGCTTGACGATGAAGCTGGCGAAGACGTGGATGCCCAACTCTTTCGCCGCCTGGAGCCCCTGGAGTATCTGCTCGCGCGCCTGCCGCTTGTTGTAGTCCTTCAGCTCGTGGTCGAGCACCGCCTCCAGCCCGAAGAAGACGCGCCGCAGGCCGATGTCCCGCCACCGCCGCATCAGGTCCAAATCCCTCAGGAAGGAGTCGATGCGGCAGTACGCGAAGTACTCTTTCTCCAGTCGAGCGGCTTCAATCTGCTCGGCCAGCGCCCACATGCGACGCGGGTTGACGAAGGGCTCGTCGTCCACGAGGAAGACATAGCGCTCGGGGATGGTGGCCAGCTCCTCGACGACGCGCTCGACGTCGCGCTTGTAGTAGCGGCCGTCCATGATCTTCCACAGCGAGCAGAAGTTGCACCGGAAGGGACAGCCCACCGTGGTCCGCAGCAGCGCGATGGGCTTCATCCAGTCGATGAAGTAGCGCGCCCGGTCCGCCGGCACGAGGCTCCGGTCCGGAAAGGGCAGCGCGTCGATGTCCAGCTTGGGCGCCTCGCCTCCGAAGCGGAACGCGTCCGGGGCGCGCGCCCACGCCCCTGGGATTTCCGTGAGCCCGTCTCCCGCCTCCAGCGCCTGGAGGATGCGCCGGAACGGGCGGACGCCCTCGCCGCTCACGACCCAGTCAATCTGGGGCTCGAAGAAGTCCTCCGGCATCAGCGTCGCATGGTGTCCCCCCACCACCGTGCGCACCCGGGGCAGCAACGCCTTGGCCTGCCGACACAGCTCCAGCATCCGGGGCACATGCATGGAGTAGCCCGTGACGCCCACCACGTCGGGCTCGAAGCTCCACAGCGTCAGCGTCAAGTCATGGGGATGCAGGCGCAAATCGAGCAGCCGCACCTCATGGCCATCCTGACGGGCCCCCGCGGCCAGGTACTCCAGGGCGAGCGGCTCCGCGATGGCGCCCAGGTCTCCCCAGCCGATGAGCTCCCTCTTCGCGTTGGGATAGAGCAACAGGACCTTCATGTGCCGTCCTCCTTCGCTCGGGTGCCGAGCGCGAACTCACCCACCGCGCCCTCGGCCAGCGGGGGGATTCCACTGGCGCGCGCGAACAGCTCCGAGTCGCCGCCGCCCAGCGCGCACGGCGCCAGGTCCATGGCGGTCGCCGCCAGATACAGCGTTTGGAACAGCACCCCGACGTTCTTGAGGATGAGCGCGTAGCCCATGGCCTGGTACTTCCAGAAGACGCGCGGGAAGCGGGCCGTGATGACGAGCAAGACCTGCGGCCGTCCCTCCCGGGCGAGCGTGTGCCAGGCGCCTTCCAGCAATTGCTCCACCTGCTGCGTTCGGGGCGTCAGCTTGCACAGCTCGTGTTGCCCGGAGCGGTACTGATACAGGCCGGACTCCAGGCCCTCGCAGCGGTCCACGACGAGGTACAGCTCCAGCTCATACAGCGCGCCTCCACCGGGGTAGGGGCGCTCACCCAGCTCGCCATGTTCCGTGGAGAGGACCCGGCGCGTGCGCGCCGCGCGGTACAGCAGCTCACCAAGCTGTTCGAGGCTGATGGGCGGCTCGCCATACGTGCGAAGCGAGCGGCGCCGCTCCAGCACCTGGGTGAAGGGCGCGTCCTCCTGCGAGAGCCGCTTGAGGTCGGGCCGGGGCAGCGGCACCACCGCCTCCGTCATCCGGGGCTTCAGCGCGGGCAGGGGCTCCATCCGGTGCTCGAAGCGATACGTGGCGCCATAGGGGCTTGGCAGTCGCCCCAGTCGGCTGTGCCCATGGAACAGCAGGTCCTCCGGCTCCCACAGCGCCAGCGCGGGGTCCTCCTCCTCGGGGACGTGCACCGCCTTCGCGTCCAGGAGCATCCCCAGGAGGAGGTCCACGGCCTTGATGGGCAGCGTGGCGGCGCGCTCCGTCAGCTCGGCCAGGGAGCGCGGGCAAGACAGCTCCGGGAGGAGCGCCGCCGCCCGTGTGTCCCGCAGCAGCACGCGGGCGTGGGACGCGGGGACTTCCACCACGAGCTGGTGGTCCTCGCGACGCACGCACGCGAGCCGTGAGAGGACATACTTCGCCTCGGGCCTCCGGGGCTCCGAGTGGCCGGGGGCCGTGCTCGGCAGCAGCGTCGCCAGCGGTGCGTCCTCCAGCAGCAGCGTCCGGTACAGGAAGTCGTTCCGTGCGAGGGATTGGAGCAGGTGGTCCAGCAGGAGGCTCGCGGTGGGCCCGTCGTGCGGCTCCGCGGTGTCGAGCAGTTCGTGTTCCGTGCCGCCTATCTCCAATTGCTGGAGCGCGGCCCGGGCGCCGGCGGACAGGCCGCCGAACTCCAGGCCGAAGCGGGGACTGGCGACGACGCGCCGCCCATCCTCCAGCGTGTGGACCTTGATGCCGGACGTGAGCCCGAAGGATTCATGGAGCCGCATCGTGTCCGCTCCTCAGAAGAAGATGCCGGTGGGGTTGAGCTGCTCCTCGCGCAGCGGCCTTTGGACCCAGCCCAGCCGCGCGGGCACGTCGTAGAGCCGGCCCGGCCCGAAGCGCTTCCAGAAGTGACGCATGCCGGGGACCATCACCTTGACGACGGGCAGCCCCACGTCGGGCTGCGTCTGGTCCAGCACCAGCGTCTCCATGCCCGCGCGCCGCGCGTGCGCGACACAGCGCTCCACGTCCACGCGCAAGTCGCCGGAGGACAGGTCGGGGAGCAGGCCCAGGGGGCGCGCGGCGGCGTTCGGGTCCGGGAGCAGATAGGGCTGGTTCGCCGCCGTCGCCGTCTGCCACCACCGGACGGCCTCCCGCTCGGGGAACCAGTAGAGCGTCTTGCCGTCCGCGTCCCGGTGCTGCACGGCGGGGAGGAACTGGTTGACCTCCGTGAGCGCCCTCAGCAGCGCGACGCGCGCGTCCAGGTGCGCGCCGAAGCCCACGACGATGTCCTCCACCGGCGAGTCCCATCGCCGTGACACCGCCGCGAGCGTGGGAATGCCCAGGTCCGCGGTGACGTCCAATACCCACAGCTCTCGCTGGAGTCGGCCGTAGTGCTCCCGCAGCGCGTGGACGTACGGCAGGTCCACGCTGTCCAGGTCCACGGCGGGCCGCCGCGTCCGCGAGTACCACCAGAGCGCCACCGAGTCGCGCTCCACCAGCTCCAGGAAGCCCTGGAGGATGGCCTCCTCCAGCGTGTTTCCCGCCGCGCAGCCGTTGGAGTCGCTGGAGCAGAAGAACCACTTGCGCAGGTCCGGGTGCCCGAAGGAGCAATAGGCGCTGGGGACGTGGCGGAAGCGCTCGTGCGTGAGGGACCACGCGTGGGTCCAATGGATGCGCCGGTCGGGGTCGAAGACCTCCGGCACATGGTGGAAGCCGGACGGGTGTGAGGCGTTCCACTCCGCGCGCTGGGCGTATTGCGCGGGGCTGAAGTTCATCAGCGCGTTGGGGTGGACGGCCTCGTCCCGGAGCTCGTGGAGGCTGGCCACGTGGCTCCACTCCTCACCCCGGTAGACGCCGGAGTAGCGCTCGATGGCTTCGCACAGCGCGCTCACCCGGGCCTGGGCATCCGTCGTCCCCTTGCCTCCGCTGCGGCCCCGGAGGTTGAGCAGTACGAAGCGCAGGTCCTGCTGCATCAGCGCGAAGTTGTGTCCGGCCGCGTAGCTGTGGACCAGCCCCGCGCCGTCGTCCGCGCTCAGCGGCTCCAGGTTGCGCACCACGCCGGTGATGGGGCTGATGTGCTTCTCCAGTCGCGCGAAGGTCTGCTCGGGGGATTGGGTGCGATGGCCCCCGTCACCGTCGAACCGCTTGGGACAGGGCCTGGGGATGACGGGCAGCGGCGCGCGCGACGTGGCCTCCGCGTCCGAACACACCGGACACTGGGGCCTGCGCACGAGCGCGTGTCGCTCCAATTCCAGCGTCGTCAGGTCCAGGGTGACCAGCTGTTCGCTGAGCGGGTGCTCGGGGCCGAGCACCAGCGCCTTGGCCACCTCCAGCGCCGCGAGCTGGAAGGCCGTCCCGGTGGTGGCCGACAGGCTCGCGGCCGGCAGCACCAGGTGATGGACGTGGCCCTGCTCCCGCTCCAGGAAGGACTCAAGCTGCCGGTTGGAGCGCAGGCGCTGCGCGAGGCAGGCCCAGCACGCCGTCAACGCGGGACGGAAGACGGGACCCAGCCACAGCGTGCCGCCCACGGGCCTGGCCAGCATCCAGGGCCTCCGCGCCGCGAGCGCCCGGCGGTTCAGCGCGTCGAGCGCGGGGTGCAGGTAGTCGTCGCAGAGCACCAGTTGGAAGCCCGCCTCGCCCTCCGAGCGCAGCCCCTGGGCGCGCAAGGCCTCTCGCTGGGGCTCCTCCCACTCGCCCCCGAGCGAGACGACGGACACGGGCGTCTGGAGGCGCTCGGCCACGGTGGCCATGTCCACGCCGAGCGCGTGCCAGAAGGGCGCCTGCTCCGGCGCGTCGGTGCTTCCCTCGAGGATGCAGCCCTGCTCCGCGGCGATCTCCAGCGCGTGGGAGACCTCCACCAGGGACAGTCGCGAGGAGAGCGCCTCGAAGACCTCCGGCAGCGAGTGGTGTCCGTCCAGCAGTGGCACGAGCAGGGGGAAGGCGCGACCTCGCAGGAGCAGGTAGTCCTTCTCGTGCAGGAGCAGCACCGTCGACTCGTCGACGCGCTCCACGCGGCAGTGGCTCTTCCAGACAGGTCTCGACAGCATTCGTGACTCCCGGGGGCATGAAGCATGGGCACCGCTGGAACGACAGGGGCGACACCGGAGCCCGGTGGCGCGCGGCCGCCGGGTCCGGAGCGATGCGCGGGGCTCAGGTGCAGGTGCAACAGGGACAGCAGCAGCAGCAGACCGAGACATCCTTGGCCGCGGCGCCCGCCGTCCCGCCCGGCGTCACGGTGGGCTGCGGCGGGATGAACAGGGTGATGTTCCCGTCCTTGTTGCGGTCCCAGCTCTTGAGCTGCTCGTCGTAGCCCGTCGTCGTCGCTCCGCTGTACGCCTCGGTGAACGCCACCGACTTGGGGATGGTGTCGAAGCCGTAGACCTTCAACAGGTCCGGGTCCTGCTCAATCTGGCCCTTCTTGCCAGGGTTCGCCCAGACATCCTGGATGAGCTTGGAGTACGCCGTGCGGAAGTCCGCCATGTTCATGCCTCGCTGCGAGTGGTGAGCGGCCCCGGATGAAAAACCAGTACGCGAAGACACGCTCGACAGGGCCGCCGCCGCGTTGTGCATGACGCACGCCAGACGCGGGCACCGCCTCGCTCGCGAGTCCTGTCGCTGGGATGCGACACATCCCGCGTCTCGAAAGTCGCCGCGCTGCTTGCTTGCCACAAGCATTTGCTTGTCACGGGGACGCCGGCACACGCGTTTTCATCCCAGACGCGCGCGAAAGGAGAGGGTTGTCGAGATTTTTGACTGGTTGAGGTTTTGCAGGCCGGTGCGCCCCGCTTCCCCCACCCATGTTTGAGTTTGGAGCGGACGAATGCCGACGAGTCGAACCGACGCGTTTCTTCCGGTCATTGGTGAATCCATGTCCGGACTGATTCAGGTCCTGCGGGTCTTCACGCAGCAGGACGACACCATCCTCATCAGCGGGCCCACGGGCTCGGGAAAGTCGAGGCTGGCGCGCTGGAGCCATGAGCACTCGGGGCGCAAGGAGGGGACCTTCGAGGTGCTGGATTTGATGACGGTGCCGGAGGAGCTGCAGATGGGGGCGCTGTTCGGCTGGAGGAAGGGGGCCTTCACGGGGGCGGTGCAGAACAGCCCGGGCTGCCTGGCGCTCGCGAAGGGCGGCACGCTGTTCATCGACGAAATCGACAAGCTGTCCCTGCGCGCGCAGGCGGGGCTGCTCCACGTGCTGGAGGAGCGGACGTACCGGGTGCTGGGGGAGGGCACGCTGCACCGCGCGGACGTGCGCTTCATCGTGGGGACGAACGTGGACCTCCACGAGGCGGTGACGGCCGGGAGGTTCCGCGAGGACCTCTACTATCGCGTCAACGTGCTCCCCATCCAGATTCCGCCCCTGGATGCGCGCCGGGACGAAATCATCCCGTGGGCGCAGTACATGTTGAGTCGGCGACACCAGGAGCGCGAGCGCGAGGGCCAGGCGCAGATGGCCCCGGATGCGCAGGCGCAGCTGCTCAGCCGCAGCTGGCCGGGCAACCTCCGGCAGCTCGACAACATCGTCCGCCGTGCGTACTCGCTGGCGGTGATGTCCCAGGTCGAGCACGAGGTCCTGCTGAGGGACAGTCATGTGATGCAGGCGCTGGGCTACGAGGAGTCGCCCACGTCGCGCTCGCTCATCGAGGCGCTGCGCGTGGCGTCCGCGTGTTTCGTCATGGAGGCCCAGCGCGCCGCGGTGCCATGGGACCTGGACCTGGCGGATGCGTTTCGTGGCTTCGTGCTCGGCACCGCCGTGCGGCAGGTGGGGCGGGAGGAGGCCTTCCTCCTGTTGGGCCGCAAGCGGCTCTTGAAGAATCGCAATCACTACAAGGCGCTCGAGCGCGAGCTGCGGAAGGTGGACGCGCTCGTCGAGGCGGTGGGGCAGTCGCCCTCGCCCTTCACGGACCTGGTGGACCTGACGCTCGGGAAGGTCTGAATGCGCCCCGAGCAAGAGGAGTCGAGCGCGTCCGGGTCCACGCGCTTCGAGGCGCTCTGGAGTCAGCACCAGCGCGCCCTGCTGCGAATCTGCGAGCGGACGCTGGGGGACCTGGACGCGGCCAGAGAGGCGATGAGCCGCACGGGAGTGCGTGTCTGGCTTCAGATGTCGCGCTCCTCCTCCCAGGAGGAGTGGCCCTGGGCGCTGCTGCGTCGGGTGGCCATCAACGTCTGCATCGACCTCCAGCGTGAGCGGCGCCGCCAGTCGTGGCGGTGGACGTCGCTCGACGAGGAGCTGGGGGATGGCGCGGAGCTGGAGGCGGCGCGGCCGTGTGGGGAGCAGGAGGAGCAGCAGTTGCAAGCGCTGTTGCTGGAGCTGCTGGAGTCGCTGCCGCCGCAACTGAGGGCCTGTGCGCGTCTGGCCTTCGTCGAACAGCAGGGCTACGCGGACATCGCGGCGACGCTCCGGCTGACGCCCGCCAACGTGCGCAAAATCGTGGAGCGCTCCCGCAAGCGGCTCGTCCAGCCGCTGGCCCAGGCGGGGGTGATTCGCGACGAGGCCAGCTTCCATCGCTGGCTGTCGGGGCGGCGCAAGCGGACGGACGGCTGATGCGCGCCGAGCCGGCTCCCATCCATGAAGGAGGGATGGGAGCCGGCCCGGTTTCAGCCGCGACGAAGGCTCACTGGCGCGCGGCGGCGACGGCACCGGTGACGGTGCTGACCAGGGGCCCGATGAGCGCGGGCGCGGTGCTGACCAGGTGCTGGAGCACGTCCGTCCAACCCTTGTCGGCGGCGGTGCCCATCACCGCGGGCTGGTAGCCCTTGCTGGCGGCGGAGACGGCGCCGCCGATGGTGTTCACCAGCGGCCCGATGAGGTGGGGCGCGGAGGAGACGAGGGACGAGAGCACGTCCGTCCAGCCCTTGTCCGCGCCGGCCGGCTGGTAGCCCTTGCTGGCGGCGGAGACGGCGCCACCGATGGTGTTCACCAGCGGCCCGATGAGCGCGGGCGCGGTGTTGACCAGGTGCTGGAACACGTCCGACCAGCCCTTGTCGGCGGCGGGCTGGTAGCCCTTGCTGGCGGCGGAGACGGCGCCACCGATGGTGTTCACCAGGGGCCCGATGAGGGCGGGCGCGGTGCTGACCAGGTGCTGGAGCACGTCCGTCCAGCCCTTGTCGGCGGCGGTGCCCATCACCGCGGGCTGGTAGCCCTTGCTGGCGGCGGAGACGGCGCCGCCGATGGTGTTCACCAGGGGCCCGAGGAGCGCGGGCGCCGAGGAGGCGAGGGACGAGAGCACGTCCGTCCAACCCTTGTCCGCGCCGGCCGGCTGGTAGCCCTTGCTGGCGGCGGAGACGGCGCCACCGATGGTGTTCACCAACGGCCCGATGAGGGCGGGCGCGGTGCTGACCAGGTGCTGGAACACGTCCGACCAGCCCTTGTCGGCGGCCGGCTGGTAGCCCTTGCTGGCGGCGGAGACGGCGCCACCGATGGTGTTCACCAGGGGCCCGATGAGCGCGGGCGCGGTGCTGACCAGGTGCTGGAGCACATCCGTCCAGCCCTTGTCCGCGCCCTGCGGACCCGTGGCCATCAGGGGATGTGTGAGGCCGCTGGGCAGGCCAACGAGTTGCGAGAGGCCAGGGAGATTCGGCATCTGCGGATACGTCATGGTTTTGACTCCTTCGTTCGACTGGGTGACTGCGGGAGCCGTGGGAGCGCCCAGCCCGAACGGCAGGCTGACCGGGACCACGGTTTTCGGCGCTGCGCCGAAATCGGTGTTGAGGAAGACGGAGCGGTTGCGCACCCAGTTGGTGTCGGGCGTCACCAGCAACTCAGGCGTCTGCTGGAAGCCCAGGCTGGAAATCTGGGCCGCGGCCTGCTGGAGGCACTGCGCGTAGGAGACATTCGGCGTCCCACCGAGCACCTGTCCCAGCGTGAAAGTGAACACAGACAGGTTCTTGGTGAGCTGCGTGCCCGCGGCCGCCGTCTGCTCGGCGGTGCAGGCCGTCAGCAGCGTGCAGTTGGCCTGGGGCGGCTCGGCCGCCACCTGCGGGTCATACGCCTTGGTGACAGCCACTCCCGGGAGAATCTGGACGGGCCGGCCGAAGCCCCGGAAGGGAATCTCCCCGGCGCGCTCGTCGGAGCTCCGGTGCAGCCAGGAGCGCTGGTGCGCCTGCGTGGCGGGCAGGAAGGCCTTCTCTCCCGTGGTGGCGCCGAAGTCGCGAGGGTCGATGTATGCCTTCACCTTGGCCAGCTCGACGCGGCGGGTGGCCCCCAGTTGATGGAGCTTCCGGGCGAAGTCCGACGCGATGAAGAGGTCCTTCTCCATCCCTCCGGAGTGGCACGCGTCCAGGACGGTGGTCAGCACGCCCTCGGGGAGCGGCTGGGTCAGCTTGGAGAAGTCCTGGTCGAAGAAGAAGTCGTCGTAGAGCACCAGGCTCTCTCGCCAGACCTCGTCTATCTGCACGCGGTAGCCATGGCCGGAGAAGAAGAAGACCAGCGCGTCATCCTGCGTGGCACCGTCGAACAGCCAGGCCAGCGACTCCTTCAGGTTGCTCAGCGTGGCGGCCTCGTCCAGCCGGACCTGGATGTCCTTCGGCGCGAACCCATACTGCGTCCCCAGCAGGCTCACCATCAGGTTGGCGTCGTTGATACAGCTCGACAGTTGATTGATTTGGGGACGGTAGTTGTTGATGCCCGCGACGACGGCCTTGCGGTTGCGAATCTGGTTCGGCGCGCGCAGCTCCGAGGAGGTGCGCTTGGTCGGTGTTTCCTTGGGAGCGGGGGGCGGACTCGCGGGGGGCTTGGG
>NZ_JABUMQ010000197.1:0-21210 GCF_013336645.1 Myxococcus sp. CA039A
CCACCAGGTTGAGCAGCGACACCGCCCCGAGCGCCCCGGCCCATCCCAGGTACGCGGACAGAACCGCCGCGAGCGCACCGCACGCGAAGGCATACCCCACCAGGATGAAGGGCACGAAGGCGGCGATCATCGCCACGTTCATGCCCGTGGCCTTCAAGTCCTCCGCGAGCTCCAGGCGCGCCAGTTGGAGATGTTGCGTCACCAGGCGGCTGAAGCTGTCCGCCATGCGGCCGACGAGCGCGGCGAGGCCACGCTCCGTCTGTTCGCTCCCCACGTGCATTCACTCTCCGGCCGGCGCTCACGTCCTCACAGAAGTGGCGCCAACCTAGGCACCCCTGCCCTCCGGGACAACCTCCTCCCGGCGTTTCTGTCCGGCGTTCGCAAGCGTCGGCCACTCAACGCGCCCGCCGTTCCCCCACGCTACCCGATGAGCTCCACCGGTGGAGAGGGGGACGACGCCACCTCGGCGATGGGCGCCGCGAAACGCAGGACGAGCGGCAGGTGGTCGGATGCAATCCGGCTGCGTTCCGTGCGGTGGGGGTGGATGGAGAGCGGCCGGACACCCGAGTCCACGTAAATCCGGTCCAGCCGCAGCACGGGCCACCGCGTGGGGTAGGTCCGTGCGGGAGTGCCCAGCTCCAGCGCCGCGTCGTGGATGGCCTGGCGCACCAGCGACGGCACCGCGCCGTTGCCCCAGTAGTTGAAGTCCCCGCACACCACGGCCGGGTCCTTGCGCACGGCGTCCCGGAGGATGTCCGAGCCCAGGAGCAACGCCTCCTGACGCCGACGCTCGGCCACCCGCAGGCCCAGGTGGAGCGAGAAGACGTGGAGCTGCTGTCCCCCGCCCAGGTCCAGGTCGCAGCGCAGCGCGCCCCGAGGCTCGCGCCGCCCCACGCTCAAGTCGTAGTTCTTCGAGTGGAGGATGGGCAGCCGCGTGAGGATGGCGTTGCCGTAGCGCCGGCCGTTGCGCACCACGTTGGGGCCAAAGGCCATGTGCATCCCGAGCATGTCCGCCAGGTGCTCGGGCTGGTCCTCGCGCGAGGTGCGCGCGCGGAAGTCGCCCACCTCCTGGAGTGCGACGATGTCTGCTCCGACTTCGCGGAGCACCTCACCCACGCGGCCCAGGTCGAACCGGCCGTCCGTCCCGATGCCGCTGTGGATGTTGTAACTGACGAGCGTCAGCTCCACGGGGCGCCGCTAGCCGTGGAGGGGATTGAGGCGCCGCGCCGCCAGGCGGATCACCTCGAAGGGCAGCGCCGCCAGCCTCGCCACCGCCTTGACCGCGTCCCCCAGACCGCCGCGCAGCGTCTGCAACTGGCGCCCCGCATCGTCGATGAGGTCCGGGAACCGGCCGCGCGGAGGCTGCTCGCGCGTGGGAGGCAGCGCGCCAATGGGCAAGGTGCCCCGGATGACGGGCTCCCCCCTCGACGCCTCCCTCCTGTTCTGGTCCTCCCGGACCTTGTCCTCACGCGAGGCGCGCTTCGACGCCGCGCGGGCGGGCGCCGACATGCCGTGAGAGAACTTGCCGTCGGGTTCCTGGCGCGCCAGCTCCTCGAGCTGCGCCTCCATCTGTCGCGCGTGGAAGTTCTCCTCCGTCTCGGAGAAGGACTTGCCGTAGTGGACTCCTTCGCGCGCCGCCAGCTCCTCCGTCTGCGAGCGGGATTGAACGAGGTGCTCCTTGTCCCGCCGGCGCATGCTGCGGCTCTGCGGCAGAGTCTTCGGTACCTGGAAATGGTCGAAGCTATAGGGACGAGGCATCCACGAATCTCCAAAGGGTTATTGGGTTCGAGCAGAAGCTAGGAAGCCTGGAGGCGCGCCGGTACGGCTTGACGCCATGGCTGACAGTCGGCTGCCTGCCCTCCAGCCCACCTGCCCGCGATTCCAGCCCCCTGCGACGTCCAAGTGCCGACAATGTCTGGCGTGCCCCGCTCGCTCGCGGACCGAGGGGCCGGACGTCGCTAGGCAGGCACCCCAGCGGGCGCTCCCGGGGAAAGGGGCAGGCGTCCGACACCTGCGCTTCTCACCCTGGGAAGAATCCGGGACTTCGTGGTGTAAAGGACCGCTCATGGCTCCGCACCCCGCCCGCTGGTTGTATTCCGCGCCCTCCCACGCGCTGCTCGCACTGCTCGCCCTCGGTGCGAAGGCCCAGGCCGCCGAGCCGACGCCCGCGGCCGTCGTCCTCCCCTCCTCCTCGGTGCAGGCGCCCTCGGCGGCGCAGGGTCGCCCCCTGCTCTCGCTCCAGCCCGGCACGGCGAAGCCCGGCGACCCGGTGATGGTCGCGGTGCGGGGCATGGCGGGCATGCCCACGGGCACACTCGCGGGACGCGCGCTGCGCTTCTTCCCGTGGGGAGATGGCTTTCTCGCGGTGACGGGCCTCCCGGTGGAGCTGGCGCCCGGAAGCGCGCTGGTGCAGGTGGTGGGGCCGTCGTCGCTGGGCGGCGCGCCGCTGGAGCTGACGGGGACGCTGGACGTGGCGGAGCCGGGCTATCCGTCGCGCGAGCTGAAGGTGTCCGGCAAGTACGTGGCGCCTCCGGCCTCGGTGAAGGCCCGCATCGCCGCGGACCGGAAGGCCTTCGCGGCGGCCTTCTCCCAGCCCTTCAGCGCGCCGCACTTCGCGCAGAACTTCGTCTGGCCCCGGCAGGACCGCATCACCGCGCCCTTCGGCGACCGGCGGACCTTCAACGGCAAGCTGTCCAGCCAGCACTTCGGCGTGGACATCGACGGGGACCCGGGCGCGCAGGTGACGGCCAGCAACGAGGGCACCGTGGTGATGGCGCGCGACAACTACTCCGCTGGGAAGACGGTGCTCGTGCACCACGGCGGAGACCTGTTCACCGCGTACTTCCACCTGTCGCGCATCCAGGTGCGCACGGGCGACAAGGTGGAGCAGGGACAGCACCTGGGCCTCGTGGGCAGCACCGGCCGCGTCACCGGCCCCCACCTCCACTGGGGTGTGAAGGTGGACGGCATCTGGGTGGATGGCGAGTCGCTGCTGCGCCTGGACTTCTTCCCGCCCGCCGCGCCCGCCGTGGCCAGCGGGGACACCGCGCTCGGCGTGCCCTGAGCGCGGCGGCGACGACGCTCAGCGGTCGGTCCACTTCGGCGCGCGCTTCTCCATGAACGCGGAGACGCCCTCGCCGGCATCATCCGCGAGCACGTTGAGCGACAGCTGCGAGGCGAGGAACTCCAGCGCCGCGGGCAGCGGCAGGTCCTCCGCGGTGAAGAAGGCGCGCCGGCCCAGGGCGAGCACCGCCTGGCTCTTGCCGGCCAGCTTCCCCGCCAGCGCCGCGACGGCGGCGTCCAGCTCCGAGGAGGGCACCACCCGGTTGACCAGGCCCAGCGCCAGCGCGTCGCGCGCCGGGAGCCTGTCCCCTGTCAGCACCAGCTCCAGCGCCCGCTTGCGGCCCACGTGGCGCTGCAGCAGCGCCATCATCATCATCGGGAACAGGCCCACGTCGATTTCGGGCGTCCCGAAGTCCGCGGTCTCCACCGCCACGGCCAGGTCACACGCGAGCACCAACCCCAGGCCACCGGCCAGCGCGTGCCCGTTGACGCGCGCCACGGTGGGCTTGCGCGCCTCCTGGAACCGGGTCAGCAGCTTCCCGTAGGAGCGGCGCCCCTCGTGGGTGGCGAGGAAGCCGCCGTCGCCCACCATCTGCCCCAGGTCTCCGCCCGCGCAGAAGACCTTTTCGCCCGCGCCGGTGAGCACCACCACTCGGACGGCGGGGTCCGCCTCCGCGCGCTCCAGCCCGTCCGTCAGCGCCTTCACCACCGTGGGCGACAAGGCGTTGCGCGCCTTGGGCCGGTTGATGGTCAGGTTCGCTTGGGGGCCTTGGACTTCGTAGAGGACTTCTCCGACGACGGCTTCTCCGGCTTCCATGCGGCGGTCTCCGCGCCTGGCGACGCGTCCGCCAGCACGCCATGAAGGAAGGTATCGGCGATCTGCGCCTTCGCCCGCTCCAGGGCCTGCGCGTCGCGCGAGTCCGCCAGCCCCGTCACGAACGCCGTCAGCCCCATCTCGATGGCGCCGAACAGGAGCGCGGAGGACAGCAACGGGTCCGTGTCCGCGCGCAGCTCCCCCGCCTCCTTCGCCCGGATGAACAGCTCCGAGCTCAGGCGGATGGCGTCCACGAAGGCCGTCTGCCGGTTGATGCGGGAACCCGCTGGGCTGCGGGCAATCTCCAGGATGAGGACCTTCACCGCACGCGGGTCCACCCGGTACGCCTCGAAGGCCACGTCCACCACGCCGTACACCTTGGCCGAAAGCGCCCCCTCCCCCTCCACCACCGCGCGCACGCGCGTGACGAAGCCGCTCCAGCCCGTGTCGAACACGGTCTCCAGCAGCTCATCCTTGTTCTTGAAGTAGTGGTAGACGAGGCCGTAGGCGACACCGGCCTCCTTCGCCACGTCCGCGATGCGGCAGCCGTGATAGCCCTTTCGGGCGAACACATCGATGGCTGCCCGCAGGATGGTCCGGCGGCGCTCGCTCTCGCGATTCCCGTTGTCCGCCGCCGACTTGCTCTGGCCCACGACGTCCTCCACCGGCCGGTTGATTCTTCAATCAGCCGGTGTGGACCCTACGAACGCGGGCCCCCGGGGTCAATGGGTACTTCTCCGGGAGGCCCGCGCGAGACAGCGGACTAACCCGCTTCAGGTATGTCAGTTAACCGCGCTCGGAGTGGGGCGAATGACCTCTCCGAGGGGGCTGCCTTAACGGACTATGCTGAAGCGGGTTAGAGTACGTCGCCCGTGACGAGGGGGGCGGTGACGAACACCTTGTGACCCTCGAGCTGCGCGGCGGTGTACTTGCAGAGGGCTTCCGTCTTCCAGGCAACGGGCGCGGGGAACGGCGAGGGCTGCGGCTCCTGGGTGATGTCGTGCTTGTCGCTGATGAGGTAGCGCTCCACGCTGTACGACGGGTACGTGAGCGGAATCATCCCGGTGACGAACGGGTCGACCTGCACGGGGCCCTCGGCGCCGCCGGTGCAGCCATCCGACTCGGAGTTCTGGGCCATGTGGTTGAACCAGGGGTCCGACACGAGGAAGGTGGCGCTGGCTGAGCCGAAGTGGTCGATGTGGACGTTGGTCGCCGGCGGCGGCGGGGAGATCTGCCGCACCGTGTCCACCTTGTCCAACCCGTGGGGCACGCCCGTCCAGAGGATGCGCTCCTGGACCCAGATGAGCGTGGACACGTCATAGGCGCCGTTGCCGCCGTTCCACCGGCCATCGCCGTTGGTGTCGACGAAGCGCTCGCCCGCATCCCAGGTGCCGTTGTCGTTGTTGTCGACGAAGGGCTCGGTCAGGTCTTCGTAGTCCTCGCCGGTGTCGAACTGGCCGTTGTTGTTGTCGTCGTTGAACGCCTCTTCGCCCGTGGTGAGGGCGATGAGGGCGACCAGGTTGTCGCGCGGGTTGTTGGTGATGCCCGGGCGGATGGGGTCGGCGCGCTCGGGCTCGGCACGGTCGATGAACGGCTGTGCCGGCGTCCCATGGGCCGCCAGGGGGTTCCTCTCCCAGAGGAACGGCTCCATCCACAGCGGGGCGATGTAGTCACCCGTGTGGGTGGCGTCCTTGACGGGATTCCAGGTGAACACGCCCGGCGCCACGTCCTGCGGCAGCGGCAGCGAGGTCTTGTAGAGGACCTCCGCGTTGCCCACCACGTCGGTGGTCGACGTGGCCGTGGGGCCAATGGTGCCGGCCTCGGTGAGGAAGGACACCTGCGCGCCCTCGATGCCGTCGCCGTTGCGATCACCCACGTGGGCGATGCAGCGCACCTTCACGCCGGCGATCAGGTGCCGCGCCTCATCCCAGGCGCCAATGGCGTGGTGCAGACCGGAACCATCACCAGACCACGAGCCACACTGGAACGTGAGCTGACGGGAGCTGGAGTTGGTGCCCGCGAAGCTGATGACCGGGGAGATGACCGACTTGGCCTCCGCACCCGTTCCCGCCGACGCGACCACGACCACCGAGGCGACACGGCCTCCTCGGGCGACCACCTGCATGGAGACAAGTCCATCACCGGGGTTGGTCGTCCCCTCGGTGGGAGAAATCTCAACACCCGGTACCGGTGACTGGAGGGTGAAAGTCACCTGCGTGCCGGCTTGCGCCATGCCTCGCGAGTCCACCGCGCGGAAGCGCAGTGTGGTGATTTCTCCCAGTCGCGGCCTAGCCGGAGACTGATCCACGAACTCAAGCGTGGCAGGAGCTGGCGAAGAGCACGCCAACAACACCATGCTCGTGAAGGCCATCCACGAGGCCAGACCCGGACGCATCAGCGACGACTCCTTGACGAAGAAGGAAGCACGCTGTGCGCGAGCAGCGCACAGCGCATTTCCATCATCTTCCCGGTCTACCTACCGTCCAGTCAAGGACAGGACAGGAAGACCGATGGGCCCCTTGCGTCCGGCGAGGGGCCCCCCGGGGTGGAATTCAGGCGGCGGTGCCGCTGAACATCACCCGGGCGACCCCCAGCAGGCGGTCCACGTCCCGTGCCGTGAGGCCCCGGGCGCGCGCGAAATCAGACAGAGGACGCAGCAGGTCCTCCGTCTGGGCAAGGGTCTGCTCCGTTCCGGTGAAAAGCTCTCCAAGGCTGACGCCAAGGGCGTTGGCCAGGGCGGCGAGCGTTTCCACGTGGGGGACACGCTCTCCACGCTCGATCATGGAAAGGAAAGAGACGCTGATTTGAGCCCGCTCCGCGAGCTCCTCCTGCGTCCACCGCTCCGGCCTCTGCGTACGAAGCTCGCGGATGCGCTGGCCGATTCGTTTTCCGAGGTCCGACACGAAATACTTCTCCTGGCTGCTTGGGGGTTGGTGGAACCACCATGCACATGGGGTGATTCCTAGCCGCCCGAACCGAACGATCCGACACCCGCGACGCTGACATTCACATCGGAAAATTCCAACCCGATATCACGTCGCAGAGTCACAACCCCTTCGATGCGCCAGCAGTCACACGCTGGCCCATACGACACGCCCAGTGTCTGCTGGGCGAGGGGCTTGTACTCTTGGGTTATTTGATCTTGGTAAAGGGGCTGCACCAGAGCTTCGTACCGCACCCCGAGGCCAAATCCGAGCTTCAAACGCGCACCCGCGATGAGAGCTTGAGACCGCTCGGCCGGAGGGAGGCCGGGCGTTTCTCGGGATACACCGCCTACCAAGGCATCTAGAGGGCGGCGGAGGGTATCGGGACCCTGGGCGAAGGGGGAATCACCCTTGGCGAGGGCTTCCCGGCTGGTAGTGAGGATGTCGTCGTAGCGCGCGTACAGGGCGTTGCCCTTGCCGTCGTCGATGGCGAAGTCCGCGCTGAGCTGGGTGATGCGGCCAGACCTGGGGTCGAGCCGGACCAGCCCTCCGGCGTTCAACACGCCGGCGCTCGCGCTGAGTCGCGCGAAGGTGTCTCGCAGGACGGGTTCGGGGTCTCCCAGCTTGTTGGCGGCCGGCACGTAGCGCGTCAGGTCGAACCCCTGACCGATGCGAAGCCGAAGGGGCTCACGGACCTGGGTGCCCGTCTTGACGCGCAGGGACTGGTCCACGGCGAGCACACCCTGGAGGAAGCCCCGGGTGGAGCCATCGAGCGCGAGCGGCACCGCCCGATCAATCTGGTCGTAGGGCTGGGCAAGGCCTCCATCCTCGGCGCCCGCCGAAGGCACCCGCCCCCACCCTCCCGGCACGTAGCGAAGCTCCAGGGAGGGCGCGAAGCTGTGGCGGTAGCTCGTCTTCGCACCCGTCCAGGTCCGGCTCAGCTGCGTGTCCAGCATGAGCCCGCCGATGGGATAGCCGCGCTGCCACGACTTGCCGGAGTACTCACCGGCCCACACGTCCTGGCGCAGCGACAACGACGGCGTCACGCGCGCGACGTCCCCCAGCGCCACCGACGTCGACAGCCGGGACGTGAAGTCGATGCGGTCCCTGGCCTCGCGGTCCCTCGAGTCGAAGAGGGCATTGGATTGACCGGGGTCCGGCGCGTCACCGACCCCCAGGAGGAGGTAGTTGCCATTGGGTCGGAAGATGCCGTCGACGCCTTCGTCCCCGAAGCCTTCATGGATGGGGGCCAGGCGGGTGAACTCCGCGCGCAGTCCTCCGGTGAGGCCCCCGAGGAGGGGGCGCTCGGGCAGCGACAGGACCAGCCCGGGCAGTCGCTGGAAGGTCCTCGGTGAGGGCAGGTCCGGCCGCAGCGGGTCGACTTCCGCCGGCACGCGGTTGTCCTGGAAGAAGCGGTAGGGCCAGCGGATGTCCTGGCGCAGGGAGACGTCCAGGCCCGCGTAGGAGTCCTCCTGTCGCCGGAAGACGGTGGCGGTGCTGCGCAGGTAATCCAGCCCCTGGACGAGGATGTCTGCGGTGAGGTCGCGGGTGTAGTTGCCGTCCGAGACGACCGACGCGTCCACCCGGTCGTACCAACCCGAGCCCAGGTCCTGGAAGTGCTGCCAGGAAGCCTCTCCTCGCAGTCCGCGCGGGGCGTCGATGATTTTTCTGATCCCGTTCGGATCCACCGGATAGCGGAAGAAGTCGAGGGTCGTGGGGTCCAGCTTGGGCCGCGAGTCGTAGAGGAACCCGAGCGTGGCGCGCCCCCGCGTCCGCTCGCTGGGCACGTAGCGGAACTCAGTGAGCAACCGGGGGCCCTTCACGCCGTTGGGCCGCGGTTCCTCGTAGGTAATCGTGTTCTTCGTCTCGGAATTGCCATCGGGGTCGTGCGTCTTTTCCACGAGCGCGCCATGGTAGTAGCCCGGGGTGAACGTCAAATCGTAGCTGCGACCCAGCGTGACGAAGAGGGGCTGCTCCAGGCCGAGGCCATTGAGGCTGGAGAACTGCGGACTGGGGAAGAGGAAGCCCGTGCGTCGCTCCGCCAGCGGCAGATACACCCAGGGCAGCGCGAAGATGGGGACGGACTGGATGTAGACGACGGGCCAGGTCAGCGTGGCGCGCTCGCCGAGGATGACGTTGGCGGAGCTCGCCTCCATGCGCCAGGTCGGCGTTCCGGGGCCGCACTCGCACGGGGTGAAGGCCAGGTCATCCACCACGAAGGCGTTGGGACCGGTGCGACGGATGCGCGAGCCGCTGAGGATGATGGGCGTCTCCCCCATCGCACGCAGCTCCTGGGGCGTCTTCGCCGTGAGCAGCGCCTCCTGGGTGACACCCTTCTTCTGCATGAAGAGGCCGCCCTTGAGGGTGGCCACGAAGGTGCGGATGTCCACGTGCACGTCGTCCGCCACCGCGGCCATGCCGTCGGGGCCCACGAACATGACGTTGCCGGTGGCGGTGGCCACCTGGTTCGCCTCGTCGTACGTCACCTCGTCGGAGCGCAGCAGCATCTCACTGGTGCGCAGCTCGCAGTGGCCGCGCGCGGTGAGCAGTTGCTTGTCGGCCTCGTAGGTGAGGAAGTCCGCGGCCAGCTCCACCGTCTCGCCGGAGGGGAGCTGGACCTGGGTGGCGAGCGGAATCTGCGCTGACGACACCAGCAGCGCTGCGGCGAGCGGAACGAGGAGGCTCATTCAGGGGTGCAGGGTATGCCGCGCCACGGCCGCGCGGTCGCCCTTATCACCGAGCCGTGCGCTGAAAATCCAACGAAATGACGTTGCCGTCCTGCCGCGCCTGCACCGGGGCCTGCTGCCGGAGCTGGATGGTGACACGCACATCGCGGCCGTTCGCGTCCGCCTCCACCCGCGTGACGGGCGAGTTGAAGAAGGACGTGTCCAGCGGGTGGGTGTTGTTGTTCAGGTCGATGCGGCTGTTCTCCAACTCCAGCACCACCGCGTTGCCCTGCTCGCTCACCGTGTAGCGCGCCGGCTCGTTGGTGCGGATGAAGACGCGCGAGACTCCCGGCTGCTGCTGGAAGCCCACCAGCGTCATCGTCTTGCGCCGCGACGACACCTCCGCGGACGAGTCCGAGCCGCTGGCCACCTCGCGACGCGGACGCGGCGTGGCGGAGGCCACCCGCTCCTGCTGGCGACGCTCGCGCTCGGCGCGGGCCTCTTCCTCACGCTGACGGCGGGCCTCGACGGCCTCGTCCGCGGCGGCCTTGGCGGCGGCCTGCTTCTCCTCGGCGGCGGCCTTCGCGGCGGCACGCGCCTCCTCCTTCTGGCGCTTCTTCTCCTCGGCGGCGGACTCGGAGGAGGCACGGCGCTCATCGGCGGCGGCCTGCGCGGAGGCACGGGCCTCCTCTTCCTGACGCTTGCGCTCGTCGGCGGCGGCCTGCGCGGAGGCACGGGCCTCCTCTTCCTGACGCTTGCGCTCGACGGCGGCGGCCTTCGCGGCGCGCTGCTCATCCTCTCGCTGGGACGTGGCGCGGGCCTCGGCCTCCTGCTGGCGCTGGCGCTCAGCATCCGCGTCCTGCTTGGCGCGGGCGGTCGCCTCGGCGGCGGCCTTCTCCTGCGCCTGACGGTCCGCTTCGGCGCGGGCGGTGGCTTCGGCGGCGGCCTTCTCCTGGGCCTGGCGCTCGGTTTCGGCCGCGGCGGCGGCCTTCGCGGCGGTGCCGTCCGTGGTGGGCTGCGCGGCGGCGGGCTCCGGCTGTGTGGTGGGAGCCTGGGCCACGGCCTGTCCGCCCCCGCCGACCACCTTGACGACGAGCTGCGTGTCGGTGGCCTGGATGTCCGTCTCCACCTCGCGCTCGAAGCCGATGAGCACACGGGCGATGGCGGAGTCATCCGAGCCATAGCTGGCGGTGCGGATGCCCGTCACCGTGCCATTGCCCACCTGCGTCTCCTCGGGGACGCCGGAGAAGACGGCCTCCGCGATGTCGATGACGAGCCGGGGCGGGTCCGTCATGGTGAAGGTGGTGAAGTTCGCCTTCTTCGAGCCGGTGATGGTCACCGTCCCGCCATTCACCTGCACGCCGGTGATGGTGTTCAGGTTCGCCGGAGCCTGCGCGAGCGCCCAGAAGGGCACGAGCACCACACCGAGCAGCCACACCGCTGAGGCCTTCATCAACCACTCCCCTTCACGTTGACAGTGGGCGCGGATGCTAACACGCGCGCCTCACCCTCCAACTTTCCAGCCGTACGGCCCTCAGCGAAGGCGCGGCAGGGCCGGCGTGCGGTGACGGTGCGTCCGGGCGTACTCGATGAGGTTCTTGATGTCGTAGCAGATCTGCCGGATGTCGTGCCCCATCGTCAGCTCGATGTGGCTGTTGCCCTTCACCGGTCGCCAGAGGAGGTACTCGCTCTTGGCGGCGCGATACACGCTCCGGGTGGACTCCACCGACGCCAGCGGGTCCATGTCCCCGAAGATGATGGCCATGGGGATTTGAATCTTCTCGAAGCCGCGCTTGAAGTCGAAGCCGGTGCGGTAGCAGACCATCTCCCCGCGACGAATCCAGCGGGCGAACTGCTCCAGCACCTTGCGCGGCTCGCGCTCACCGCCCTCGCGCAACAACCAGCGGATGTCGTCGGAGCCCACGCGCTCCGGGTTGATGAGCCGGTTCATCCGCGTGGTGAGCTGTTGATACAGCGGCGAGTCCTCCGCCTTGCCAATCTGCCGCTCGACGAACTTGAGGATGAGGTCCACCGGCATCGCGTTGAAGCGCAGCTTGCGGCGCGCCTCGGGCTCCAGCCTCTTGCCCAGCTTCGCGTTCACCGTGCCCACGCCTCGCGCGAGCACCTTCCTGCCCAGCCCCTCCACCTCACCACCCAGATTCAGTCCCGCGAGCGTCAGGTCCACCATGCCGCCGAGCATCGGCGCGCCGCGCGCCACCATGCGCAGCAGCATGAAGCCCCGCCCCAGGTCCGCTGGAGCGCCGATGGTGATGAGGCCCTCGAAGTCGTCGTGGATGCCGGTGTAGCCGTAGCCCAGCATCCCGCCCATGGAGTGGCCGCAGTAGAAGATGCGCTCGCGACGGGTGATGCGCTTCACGCCGGAGACGGCGGCGGGCAGGTCGTAGAGGAAATAGCTGTCGATGTCCCAGCCGTAGTCCAGGTCTGGAGGCAGGGGGCGCTTGAAGCGCTCGGCCCGCTCCTTCTGGAAGGCGATGGAGCTCTTGCCGTGCCCTCGCAGCTCCAGGATGTGGATGTCCACGCCGAAGAAGAGGAGGTTCTTGACGAACTGTCCGCTCGTCCACGTGTGCCGGTTCTGGGAGAAGCCATGCACCAGCAGCAGGGGCTCACCGAACAGCGGCTGGGCGAAGGGTTGCTTCACCGGCCGGTAGCGAGTGATGACCAACGACCAGCCGTCCGCGGTCTCCACCACGTACTTCGTCTTCGAGTAAAGCGCCCGGAAGTCGACTTCATCGATGGAGGGGATGGCTGGTCCCGTGGTCGTCGCGGCTCTCCAGTCCGGCAGGCGCATATCTTGAATCTACGGCGGCTGATGCAGCGCGCCAAGGATTCAGTCCCTCTGCTCACCCGTCTTGCTCAGCGAAGACCGAAGGTCCACCCTACAAGGTCGCCCCAACGAGCATCGTCGGGAGAGCCCTGGTCCTGCTGGGTGAAACACCGTCGTCCAGGTGTCTCGCGGTGGCCCTTCAGGGTGTTCGGGTCCGGTCTTTCCGGGCTCGCACCATGCCGACCAGGAAGAGCGAGCCGGTGCACAGCACGACGCCGTCCACGCCCGCTCGCCGCCGGGCTTCCGCCAGCGCGGCATCCACGTCGGGCCATGCGGCCACGTCGGCGGCCAGGGCGCGCGCTTCGTCCAGATAGGCCGCCGGTGACAACGAGCGCGGGGTGTCCAGGGGGGTAAGCTGGACGGAAGCACACGCGGGAAAGAGGGCCCGCATCATCGGCCCCCGGTCCTTGTCCGCCACCACGCCGAAGACGCAGTGGATGGGGCGACCCGCGTACAGCGCCCGCAGGGACGCCAGCAGCACCGCCACACCCGCCGGGTTGTGGGCTCCGTCCAACAGGACAGTGGGCCCCTGCCCTACTTCCTCCAGCCGTCCCGGCCAGCGCGCCGAGCCCAGGCCCGCTCGCGCCGCCTCGGGGGTGACGGCGATGCCTCGCGCGTCGAGGGCCTCCAGACAGGCCAGCGCCACTCCAGCGTTCTGGAGCTGATGCGGTCCGCGCAGCGAGGTCCGCAAGCCGTCCAGCCTCCAGCCCGGTCCCCTGTAGGCCAGGCTGCCGTCGGCCTGGGTCTCGACGGAGAAGTCCCGGCCCTCCACCCAGAGCGGCACGGACAGGGCACGGGCACGGGCCTCGATGGCCTCCAGGGCCTCGGGCTCCTGCCGGGCGACGACGCACGGCACGCCGGGCTTGAGGATGCCGGCCTTCTCACCGGCGATGGAGCCCAGGGTGTTGCCCAGGTACTCCATGTGGTCGAAGGAGACGGGGGTGATGGCGGTGACAATCGACGGCGCGGCGGTGGTGGCGTCCAGCCGCCCACCCAGGCCCGTCTCCAGCACCACCACGTCCACGGCCGCTTGCGCGAAGTGCCACAGGGCGACGACGGTGCCGAACTCGAAGTACGTCATCGGCTCCGCGACGGCGGAGGGATAGCGCTCCAACACGTCGAGGATGGCGCGGCCGAAGTCCTCGTCGGAGATGTCCTCGCCGCCCACGCGGATGCGCTCGTTGACGCGCACCAGATGCGGCGACGTGTAGAGCCCCACTCGGTGGCCCGCGGCCTGGAGCGCGGTGGCGGCGAAGGCGCAGGTGCTGCCCTTGCCGTTGGTGCCCGCGACGTGGAGCACCGGATAGCGGCGCTCCGGGTGGCCCAGGGCCTCGAGCGCCTCGCGCACCCGTTCCAGCCCCAGCTTGATGCCAGAGGGGTTGAGCCGGGAGAGGAAGCCCAGGGCCTCCTCCGGTGTGCGGGGCGCGCTCATGCCAGGGACGCGAGCCGCGCGGACTCAGCCCAGCAGGCCGAGAATCTGCCCGAGCTTCGCGCGCAGGTCCTTGCGGTTGACGATGCTGTCGATCATCCCGTGCTCGAGCAGGAACTCCGAGCGCTGGAAGCCCTCCGGCAGCTTCTGGCGGATGGTCTGCTCGATGACGCGAGGGCCGGCGAAGCCGATGAGCGCCTTGGGCTCGGCGATGATGACGTCGCCCAGCCAGGAGAAGGACGCCGCCACGCCACCCGTCGTCGGGTGCAGCAGCACGGAGATGTACGGCTTGTTGCCGGTGCGGAAGCGGGCGATGGCCGCGGACGTCTTCGCCATCTGCATCAGGGAGAAGATGCCCTCCTGCATGCGCGCGCCGCCGGAGGCCGAGAAGATGAGCGCCGAGCACTTCAGCTCGTGCGCGCGCTCGAAGGTCCTCGCCACCTTCTCGCCCACCACCGAGCCCATGGAGCCGCCCATGAACTCGAAGATGAACGCGCCCACGGAGACCTGGTGGCCGGCGATGCGGCCCACGCCCGAGACGAAGGCGTCGTTCTCCTCCAGGTTCTTGCGCGTGGACTTCAGCCGGTCCTTGTACTTCTTCGTGTCACTGAACCCGAGCGGGTCCTGCGGCTCCAGCTCCTTGTCGAACTCCTCGAAGCTGTCCGGGTCCAGCAGCGTCGCCAGCCGCGCGCGCGCGTTCCACGGATGATGGTGGTCGCAGTGCGGACACACCATCCAGTGCTTCTCCAGCTCCTGCCGGTAGATGATCTCGTCGCAGTTCTCGCACTTGGCCCACAAGCCCTCCATGCGAGACGGACCGGGCTCGGGTTGCTGCTGGGTGTCGACGGCGATGCGGGGCTTCTTCGAAAACCAGGCCATGAGGGGCCGGGGGTTAATCCGACCGTCCCCGCCCGTCAACCGTTCCGTGTGGCGCGCCGCGTCGTCCCTCTTGGGACGGGGCTAGAACTCGAAGGTGTCGTTCAGCTCCAGGACTTCCACCGGCATGCTCGCCAGCTCCTTCTTGAGCTGGGCCACGAAGGCTGGCTTGAGGTGGTAGAGCATCACGGAGGTCCCGTTGCGCTCGAACTTCTGGAGCTCCAGGCCCAGGGTGTGGGGCGTGAGGTGGCCGGAGATGTCGGCCAGCGACTGGAGGGCGTTGGGGAAGGACGTCTCCAACAGGAGCGCCTTGAGGTCGCGCGTCTGGTTGAGGGCCTTCCAGAGCTTGTCGGTGGGGCCGGTGTCGCCGCTCATGGCGAGCGACGTCTTCCCATTGGAGATGATGAAGCCGCAGGACTCCACGGGGTGGCTCACCGGCACGCTGCGCACGGTGTAGGGCCCCACCTCGAAGGTGCCGCCGGCGCGGAACGTCTTGATGCGCAGGACGGGGTTGGCCTTGGTCGGGATGCGGGTGAAGTCCGGCCAGAGCGCGTTGTTGAACATGTTGTCGCGCAGGGCCTTGGCGCACTCGCGCGAGGCGTGGATGGTGACGGGCTTGTCGCGGCGACCGATGACCAGGTCCGCCATCAGCGGCAGGTCCTTCACATGGTCGAAGTGACTGTGGCCCACGAGGACGTGGTCCACCCGACACAGCTCCTCCAACGAGAGCGTCCCCGTCAGTGCGCCCGCATCGAGCGCCAGCACGTCATCGACGAGAAAACACGTGCTCTTGCACGTGGGAAGCTCGCCACCGTGGCAGCCGAGGACTCGGAGCTTCACGCTAGAGGTCTCCGAACTTCCACTTCATCTCCAGGTATTGGAGGAAGTCGTGGAGTCTGGCCGTGTCATACACGGTGACTCTGTCACCACTGCGTGAGATGAGGCCGGCCCGGATCATCCGGTCCAGCACGTTGCGCACCGCGGGCTCGCCCACGCCAATCTGGCGGGGCATGTCGCGGACCACGAAATCAACCTCTGTGCCCTCTTCGGACGGACGACTCCGGGTCTGGGACAGCAGGATGAGCTGGTGGACGACCCGGCTGGCCGGATCATTGTGGAGCAGGTTCTCAATCTGGGCGTCCGCCTCGGAGAGCCGCCCCGCCAGCGTCTTGATCATCCGGACGGCGATCTCGGCGTTGCCGCGGATCATCGCCTCGAACGTCTTGGGGTCGATGACCAGCAGGCGAGCGTCCTCGTTGACGACCGCGGACGCATTGCGGGGCTTATTGGAGATGATGGCCATCTCCCCGAAGAATTCTCCGGCACCCAGCACGGCAAGCGTCTTCTCCACGTCGCGCACGCGCTTCGTGATGGAGACCTTGCCCGCCTGGATGACGTACATCTCCCGGCCGGCCTCTCCCTCGCGGAAGAGCTCGGTGCCCTTTGAGAATTCCTTGCCGAAACGTTGAAAGAGGGTTTCCTCGGCGCCCATCCTGCGAGGAGTCAATCAGCCCCTCCCCCCCTGGTCAAATTCCATGTTGTGCGGATCAGTGGGACAGCGAGTGTGTGCAGGCGTCCGCGCCTCAAACCCGACACCCCCTTTTCGCTGGCCGAGACAACGGGCGCGCCGGCCGATAGAAGGCCGCCCGTGGGAACGACCTACAAGCAGTCCGGAGTGGATATCGAGGCCGGCGACGCCTTCGTCGACCGAATCAAGCCCTTCGCCGCGCGGACGATGCGTCCGGAGGTGTTGGCGGGCGTCGGCGGTTTCGGCGGGCTGTTCGCCCTGCCGCCGGGAAAGTACCGGGAGCCGGTGCTGGTGGCGGGCACGGACGGGGTGGGCACCAAGCTGAAGGTGGCCTTCTCCGCGGGCCGGCACGGCACGGTGGGCATCGACCTGGTGGCCATGTCGGTGAACGACATCCTCACCTGTGGCGCGGAGCCGCTGTTCTTCCTGGACTACTTCGCCACCGGGCGCCTGGAGGTGGACGCGGCGGCCGAGGTCGTGAAGGGCATTGCCCTGGGCTGCGAGCAGGCCGGCTGCGCGCTGTTGGGCGGCGAGACGGCGGAGATGCCGGGCTTCTACGCGCGGGGCGAGTACGACCTGGCGGGCTTCTGCGTGGGCGTGGTGGAGCGGTCGGCCATCATCGACGGCAAGAGCGTGAAGCCGGGTGACGCGCTCATCGGGCTGACGTCCTCGGGGCTGCACAGCAACGGGTACTCGCTGGCGCGCAAGGTGCTGCTGGAGGACTCGAAGCTCGCGCTGGACGCGACGCCCGAGGGCCTGGGGCGTCCGCTGGGCGACGCGCTGCTGGAGCCCACGCGCATCTACGTGAAGGACGCGTTGGCGCTGCTGGCCGAGGTGAAGGTGAAGGGCATGGCGCACATCACCGGCAGCGGGATTCCGGGCAACCTGCCCCGGTGCCTGCCGGATGGGACGCGCGCGGTGCTGAGCGAGAAGTCCTGGGTGAAGCCGCCCATCTTCGACCTCATCGCGAAGCTGGGCAGCGTGGCCCGGGACGAGATGTTCAACACGTTCAACATGGGCCTGGGCCTCATCGTCGTGGTGGCACAGGAGGACGTCGCGAAGGCGCTGGAGGTGCTGCGCGGACGGGGCGTGGAGGCCAGCGAGGTGGGCCGCGTGGAAGCGGGCCAGGGCGAGGCCACGGCGGTCATCGAGCCATGAGCGGACGGCGGGTCCGGCTGGGCGTGCTCGTCAGCGGCAGCGGGAGCAATCTCCAGGCGCTGCTCGACGCATGCGCCCGGGAGGACTTCCCGGCCGAGGTGGCCTGCGTCGTTTCGAACATGCCTGGCGCCTACGCGCTCGAGCGGGCTCGCGCGGCGGGAGTTCCGGCCGTGGTGGTGGACCACAAGGCCCACGCGTCGAAGGTGGAGTTCGAGGCGGCGCTGTTGGAGGCGCTGCGCGCGGCGGGCGTGGAGTGGGTGTGCCTTGCGGGGTTCATGCGGCTGCTCAGCGCGGACTTCCTGGGGCGCTTCACGGGCAAGGTGCTGAACGTCCACCCTTCCCTGCTGCCGTCATTCCCAGGGCTGCATGCGCAGCGGCAGGCCTTGGAGCGTGGCGTGAAGGTGGCCGGGTGCACGGTGCACTTCGTGGACGCGGGCACGGACACCGGGCCCATCATCGGACAGGCGGCCGTGCCGGTGCTGCCGGATGACGATGAGAAGAGCCTGAGCGCTCGCATCCTCGTCGAGGAGCATCGGCTCTATCCGTTGGCCGTGCGGCTCGCGGTGACGGGGCAGGTCGCGCTGGATGGGATGCGCACTCGTGTGACGGCGGTGGCGACGGCGGGAGAGCTGGCGCTGCGCAGTCCCGGGGCCGTGAAGTGACGGGCTCGCGAGAGCCAGGAAGCACCTGCGCGGACCCGGCAAAGGACGACAGGCGCGCGGCGCTTCGCGAGGCATCCACGGTGCTCGTGAGCGCGTGCCTGCTCGGGGAAGCCTGCCGGTACGACGGTCGCTCGCAGCGCTCCGAGAGAGTGCTCGCGGCGCTGGAGGGCAAGGCAGTCGTTCCCGTCTGCCCCGAAGTGGGCTCGGGCCTTCCCATCCCTCGTCCTCCCGTGGACCTCTGCGGTGGCTCGGGTGTCGACGTCTGGGCGGGACAGGCGCGGGCGCTGGAACGAGAAGCTCGCGTCGACCGGACCGAGGACTTCAAGCGAGGCGCCCAACTGGCCCTGGATGCCGCGCGCAACTTCGGTGCTTCGGTAGCGCTGTTGAAGGAGAAGAGTCCTTCCTGCGGAAGCCAGCGCGTCTACGAGTCCGGGACACTGCGGCCCGGTGAGGGCATCACCACGGCGCTGCTCCGCTCCGAGGGCGTCACCGTCGTCAGCGACGAGGACCTGTAGCCTGTCGCGCCAGAGCCCTTCCATGTCCGTGCTCTCGCCCTGTCCCGAGAAGATTCGCCGCAGGGGTGGAGAGGTGCTCGGCGACGAGGACTTCGAGCTCGTCCGCTGCGCCTCGTGCGAGACACAGTACCTGCACGACTCGGAAACAGAGGCGCTCTACCTCGACCCGGCGGACCTCACCGTCGTCTGGCGCAACTTCGGCGGCCTGCCTCCTCCATGTAGGGGCTGTGGCCGCCTGGACTGGGACTTCCAGGTCCTCCCCAATCCCGGCGACGAAGCCGCCCGCCAGGGCCCGTGGAGCTGGGCGCTCTCATCTAGTTCGACGACACGACGAACTCGTCACCCGCCCGTGGCGCGAAGCACGCCTCCACGTCCGCCTCGGTGACATCGCCCAGAGTGCCCGGGTGCCAGCGCGGCTTGTTGTCCTTGTCCACGAGCACCGCGCGAATGCCCTCGCGGAAGTCCGCGCGCGCCGTCATCGACTGGCTCAGCCGGTACTCCACCGCCACCATCTCGTCGTAGTCCCGCGTGCGCCCCATCCGCAGCTGGCGCAGTGACACCTTGAGACTCGTCGGACACATGCGCACCAGCGTCGCCCACGTCTCCTGGGCCCACGCCGTGCCCTCCGCCTCGAGCGCCTGCTGGATGTCCTCCACCCGCTCCGCCGCGAAGCACCGGTCCATCGCCGCGTGCTGCGTGGCGAGCACCGACGTCCCCGCGTCCGCGTGGAAGCCCGCCAGGATCCGCTCCACCACCGCGCTCGCCGGCCCCGTCCCCCACTCCGCCTTCACCAGCGCCTCCAACACCGAGGCGAGCCGCGCGGACTCCACGTGGTGCGTCCCGTAGCCGAGCCACATCGCGTCCGCCGCGCTACACCGGGCCCCGGTGAGCCCCAGATACGTCCCCGACTCACCCGGGAAGCGCGGCAGGAACCAGCCGCCCCCCACGTCCGGGAACAACCCCAGCGCGGTCTCCGGCATCGCCAGCACCAGCTTCTCCGTCACGACCCGATACGCCCCGTGGATGGAGAGCCCCACCCCGCCGCCCATGCAGACGCCGTCCACCAGCGACACGTACGGCTTGCCGAAGTGGTGGATGCGGTGGTTCAGCGCGTACTCGGCGCGGAAGAACTCACGCGACACCCGCTCCTGCTCGCCCCGAGGAGACTCGGCCACGGACGCCGCCACCGCGCGCACGTCGCCTCCCGCACAGAAGGCCCGGCCACCCGCGCCCTGGATGACCACGGCTTTCACCGCCGGGTCCGCCGCCCACGCATCCAGTTGGGGATGCAGCTGTCGGCACATCTCCAGATTCAGCGCGTTCAGCGCCTTCGGACGGTTCAGCGTCACCACGCCCACCGCCCCACGCGTCTCCATCAGCACGCCATCACTCATGTGGAGCCCCGAATATCAGTCATGTCGGCCTGACGCGCGCGATTCGTGGACCGCCCCGTCCCCCGCCGCGCTATGGGTGGGAAACCATGACACCTTCCGACACGCCCCTGCGCGCCGCCGTGTTCGACATGGACGGTACCCTCGTCGACAACATGGTGTTCCACAACCAGGCCTGGGTGGCGCTCGCGCGCAAGCTCGGCCTGTCCCTCACCGCCGACGACTTCCAGACCCGCTTCGCCGGCAAGAAGAACGAAGAAATCCTCCCGGAGCTGCTCGGCCGAGCGCTCGCACCCGACGAACTGGAGCGGCTCGCGGACGAGAAGGAGAACCACTACCGCACCCTCTACCGGCCCCACCTGCGGCTGCACCGGGGCGCCGAAGCCTTCATCTCCCGCCTGCGCGCGGCCGGCATCCCCATGGCCATCGCCACCGCGGCACCCCACGGCAACCGGGAGCTGGTGATTGACGGGCTGGGCCTGCGCCCCGTCTTCCACCGCATCGTCGGCGCCGAGGAGGTCTCCCGGGGCAAGCCCTTCCCGGACATCTTCCTCGCGGCCGCCCAGGGCCTGGGCGTCGACCCCTCCCAGTGCCTGGCCTTCGAGGACGCCATCCTCGGCGTCATGTCCGCGCACGACGCTGGAATGCCCGTGGTGGGAATCACCACCACGACGTCCTCGACGCAGCTGCGACAGGCCGGCGCCCTCTGGACGCTCCCGGACTTCACCACCCTTCCGCCCGAGCTGGAGACGCGCCTCTTCGGCGTGGGGAGCTGAGCCCGGGGCCGGGTCACTCCGCCCCCACCGGCCTTCACGGCGCGCCAAAAGGGAGCCAGCGGCGCGGGACGTTGTGTAGTGTTGCCCGCCTCATGACGTCCGCAGCCAAACTCAAGCTTCCCTCGGGTCCATCCCGGCACGTGTATGACGTCATCGTGCTGGGCAGTCAGCTGGGTGGTGCGCTCTCGGCCGCGTTGCTCGCCAAGCGCGGCCATCGCGTCCTGCTGGTGGAGCACGACGGCATGGGCCCGGGTTACGAGCACGGCGGCTACGTGCTCCCCTACGCGCCCTTCGTCGCGCCGCCCCTCAAGGCCATGCCCGCCGTGGAGGAGGCCCTCACCGAGCTGGGCCTCACCACCACCGTGCAGCGCGCGCTGCGCCCCCACTCCCCCGAGCTGCAGCTCGTCCTGCCAAGAAACCGCATGGACCTGCACTCCGACGCCACGCGCCGCAAGGCCGAGGTGACGCGCGAGCTGGGCGAGGAAGGCGAGGCGCTGCTGGGCGCGCTGGTCGGCACCACCGCGCAGCACGAGGCGAGCGACGCCTTCTTCAAGGCCCACCCC
>NZ_JABUMQ010000198.1:0-21116 GCF_013336645.1 Myxococcus sp. CA039A
GGATGGGGAGGAGGGTGCCCCATGTCTCCCATGCCGTGGGGGCCCGGAGGTCCCTGGCCGTCACCCGGAGGCGGGCCCCGCAGGGCAATCACGCCGAAGCCACCGGCGAGCAGCGCGCCCGCGACGCTCAGGGCCAGCACCCAGCCCGGGCGACCGCTCGGTGGCGGCGCGTAGGGAGAGGCTGCGTGCGCCGTCTTGTCGAACCCGTCGCGCGCCGTGCGTTGCGGAAGCTCGGGCATTCCTGGCGCGGGCTGCGTGAGCTGGATGGGCGCCACGCGGCCCGTGTTGTAGAGGCCCGGGTCGATGGGAGGCGGCGTCGACACGGCGGCGCCGCGCAACATCGTGTCCTCGGTGCCGTCGCCGTAGAGCATGGTGCCCGGCGAGGACTCCTCGGCCGCGCCTGGCTTCACCACGGGGCTGACGCCGCTGATGGCGGGCCGACCGGACATGGTGGGCAGCGCGTTGCTCAGGTCCGCGGCGAACGCCTCCATCGTCATGTAGCGCTCCACGCGCTTCTTCGCGGTGGCCTTCTGGATGACCGCGTCGAGCGCGGGCATGTCCAGGTCCGGCACCACGTCCACCAGCCGGGGAATGGGCTGATGCACCTGCTTCTGCATGATGTCCGCGACGCTCGTTCCGTCGAACGGCTGCACGCCGGTAAGCAGCTCGAAGAGCACCACGCCCACCGCGTAGATGTCCGCGCGCGCGTCCACGTCCTGGCCCATGGCCTGCTCGGGGGACATGTACCGGGGCGTGCCGGCCACCGCGCCCTGCGCCGTGAGACGCGTGGCCCCGTCGGCGATGCGGGCGATGCCGAAGTCCAGCACCTTGACGTGCCAGCCGCGCATGCCCTGCCGGACCATCACGTTCTCCGGCTTGAGGTCCCGGTGCACCACGCCGCGCGCGTGCGCGTACGCCAGCACGTCCGCGACCTGGAGGATGATGTCCCCGGCTTCATGGAGGCTCAGCCGGCCCACGTTCGCGAGCAGGCGCTTGAGGTCATCACCCTCCACGTACTCCATGGAGATGTAGAGGCTGCCCTCCTCGTCCTGGCCGAAGTCGTGCAACGTCACCGCGTTGGGGTGCCCCACGCGGGCGTAGCTCTTCGCCTCGTTGAGGAAGCGCCGCGCGACGTCCGGGTCCAACGACAGGCCGCTGTTGAGGAACTTCATCGCGACCTGCTGGCCAATGCCCACCTGCTCCGCCAGGTACACGGAGCCCATGCCGCCCTGGCCCAACCGCTTGAGCACGCGGTAGCGGCCCGCCACCGTGCGGCCCAGCATCCGGTCCACCTGCGGCGCGACCTTCAGCTGCTCGGTGCTTCCACAGCTCGGGCAGGCGCCGCCCCAGGTGTCGTGCTCCGTCTCGCACCGCTGACAGATGAAGAGGGCCATCCAAGTCCTTCCTGACCGCGAGGTGGGTGCGACGTCAGCGTGACGGGGGCGCGGCGTAGCGCTGGAAGAGCAGGCGCTCCAGCTCGCGCGCGCCGTCCTCCTTCGACGTGCGCTGCGCCACCGCCGCGCGGAGCAGGTCCGTGCGGGGGTCCTCCGGCAGCTCCGCCTCCATCACCGCCAGGGCACCTCTCAGGTCCCCCGCGCGCTGGAGCGCCGCCGCGCGCCACACCCGGTACTCCGTCACGCCCGGCGCCGCCGAGGCCGCCTTCGCGAACAGCCCCTCGGCGCCCTTGGAGTCATTGCCCTGGAGCGCAACCAGTCCCTCCAGGAACAGGCCCTGCGCGGGCGCCTGGGGCGCGGCTTCTCCCGAGTCCTTCGCCCAGTCCAGCAGCTCCCGGCCGGTGCGCAGTTGCTCCGTCGTCAGCGCCTCGCCCTTCAGCGCGCGCTGGTGCACGTCCTCCGCGGAGGCTCGGCTCGCGGTGCTCAGGCGCGTGCCCATCTCCGCCAGGTCCACGCCCAGGTAGTCCGCGGTCACCAGGGTGCGCAGCTGCTCACCCGCGCCCGCCGGGCCCGCGAGCGTGCCGGCCTCCAGCGCCTCGAAGAAGTCGGCCTTCAGCTCCACGTGCCGCGCGGTCATGTCCGCCGGCACCGGGCCCTTCTTCTTCTTCTTGCGCGCGGCCTTGAGCTGGCGCTCGCACAGCTCCAGCTCGCCCTTCGCCTTGGGACGCTCCTGGATGTCCGGGGCGCTCTTGAGCCAGGCGCGATACGCGGCGCACGCGCCCGCCGTCTCCTTGGCCCCCATGCGCGCGCGGCCCAGGCCCAGGTAGGCGGGCAGCAGCGAGGGATTGGCGCGCGTGGCCTGGAGGAACACGCGCGAGGCCTCCGCGTACTTGCGCTTGTTGTAGAGCTTCGTGCCCTCGGCGACGAGCGCGTCGGCGTTGCCCACCGAGGGGCCCACGAGCGGCGCGGCACTGGCCGTGCCCCACACCAGCAGCGCGCACGTCAGCAGCAGTCGATGCGACTCAGAACGCATAGCCCACCCCTCCACGGAAGTTGCTCGTCCCGGCGATCTTCCCCAGCAGCGAGAAGCCCCGCTGGTACGCCACGGAGGCGTACAGCCCCTCGTAGACGAAGACTCGCGCGGAGGCCTGTCCGGACGCGTGCAGGTCCAGCGCGTAGAGGCCGTCCTCGAAGCGGGGCGAGTTGCCGGAGCCGTCGTCCTCCTCCTTCGCGAGCGCGCCGCGCAAATCGAGCCCCGCCTGGATGGCGAAGGACACCGGGCCCAACACGTATCTCAGTTGCGGTTGCAGCGCTCGCAGCGACACCATCTGGACCTTGGTGTCGACCTGCGTGAGCCCGGCCACGTTCGGGTTCTGCACGTCCTGCGGGACGTTGACGCCCATCGTCCAGACGTCGCCGGTGGAGTACCAGGTGGCGCCCACCAGCATGACGCCGAAGTACTGGCCGTAGCGTCCATACTCCAGGCCCAGCCCTCGCAGCCGACGCGAGCCCGGCGCGCGCACGCCGTTGCCGCGCACGTCGCTCAGCCCGCCCTCCGTCTTCACCGGCTGCGCGGTCAGCGTGTCGGACGTGAGGCTGGTGAACTCGTAGGCCGCCTCCAGGTAGCTCTGCCGCGCCATGGTGGCCTCCTGCCGCCTCTTCATGGCCAGCTTGAAGGCCTGCATCGACGTGGGCTTCAGCTCCCGCTCCAGCGTGTACGTCGCGCCCGGGGCAATCTCCGCCTGGACTTCCTGCGGCTCGTAGCCCTCTCGCGCCAGTCGCAGGGTGCGTGAGCCGGGTTGGATGCCCTGGTCCACCGCGTCCTTGCCCACCACGGCGCCGTCCACGGAGATCTCCGTGCCCTCAGGCAGGACCTTCACCACCAGCCGCGCGGGCACCTTCTCCAGGGCCGGCCGCAGCTTCACCTGCTCGCGCGAGCCCACCACGCGCGTCTCTTCCCTGGGCAGGTGCGAGGCCAGTTCGAAGCGGAACGTGTGCTCGCCGGGCAGCACCTCCGTGGCGTACGGCGTGACGCCCATCTTCACCCCGTCGATGAACACCGTGGCGCCCGCGGGCACCGACACCGCTTCCACCAGCGCGTTGAGGGACAGGAACTTCACCAGGACGCCGGCCAGGGCCTTCTCGAAGGCGGGGTTGCTCGTCTCCGCCTCCGCGCGCGCGCCGCTCTCCGAGCGCACGCTGACGGCGCGGAAGCGGTAACCGGCGTCGTCCTGGCCCACCCGCACCAGCACCACGCGCTCCAGGCCGAGCGACGCCAGATAGGTCCCCAGGGGCTCCCGACACCGGGCGCCGCCGGCCAGACAGCCCAGGTCTCCTTCCCGGCCCTGGAGGTGCGAGGCCAGCGCCCCCACGCCGACGACCTGTCGAGGCTTCACGTCCCCCGGCAGCAGGCCGGTGATGCCTTCCTCGGTCCGCTTCACCAGGGCGTCCTGCCCTGGATACATGGGCTGGATGAGCCAGAGGGTGTGGGCCGGGGCCTCGGCGCGGGCTTCCGGTGAAGCGCCGGGTGTCGCGCTGGCGACCAGCGCCAGGCTGACACTCAGGAGAGAGGCGACGAACATTGCGTCCTCGGGGCGGGCTGAGGCGGTGAGGTCCCGTCTGCCCGGGTAGGGCGGAAAACGGGCGCCGGGTGTTTTTTACCGGATGAAATGTTTTTCAGGAAGACGGCCCCCCGAGGGTGGAGCGGCCAGGGAGGCTGCCCATTGGGGCAGGGGCGCCACCGAGGGTCCGTATGGCCATCTTCCCCAGGACTTACATGGATGAGGGGGCGAGATGGTCTTGCCAGGCAAGGGCATGGGGTGGTGGGAGTTCTTCAAGATCCTGAAGGACGAGTGGAAACGCGACGATGTCAGCGACGTCGCGGGGGCCTTGACGTTCCGCGCCATCCTGGCGCTGTTCCCCTTCCTCCTGTTCCTCGTGTCGCTGGCGGGCGTCATCATCGACCCCAACCAGGCCCAGGTGCTCATCCAGGAATTGGGGAAGGTGGCGCCCAAGGAGGTGACGACCATCCTGGGGCAGCGCATCCAGTCGCTGGCGGACAGCAACCCGGTGGGGCTCTTGACGGTGGGTGGTGTGGGCGCCATCTGGGCGGCCTCCGGGGGCATCGTCGCGTTGATGGACGCACTGAACACGGCCTACGGCGTCGAGGAAACGCGGCCGGTCTGGAAGCTTCGGCTCATCGCGGTGACGACGACGCTGGTGGCGGCGGCGGTGGCCATCTTCGCGGCGCTGGCGGCCGTGGCGACGCCCGCGCTGGCCAGCAAGCTGCCGGACCCCGCGTCCACGGTGGCGCTGTGGCTGCGGCTGCCCGTGGCGGGCCTGCTGATGATGTTCCTGTGGGCGGTGCTCTATTACGTCCTGCCCAACGCGAAACAGAAGTTCCGCTTCATCACCCCGGGCTCCGTGGTGGGCGTGCTCATCTGGGTGGCGGCGTCGTGGGCCTTCTCCAAGTACGTGGCCAACTTCGGCAAGTACGACGTGAACTACGGCGCCATCGGTGGCGTCATCGTGCTCCTGCTGTGGATGTGGCTGTCCTCGCAGGTGGTGCTGCTGGGCGCGGAGATCAACTCCATCCTCGAGCAGCGCTCGCCGGAGGGGAAGGCGCCGGGACAGCACGTGCCGGGGCAGGGCAAGGCCGTGCTGGCGACCAAGTCGGAGCTGGAGCAGGGCGGGGCGGACATCCCTGGCGCTCGGGACTTCCGTCCGGCGGTGGACCCGGCGACGGGCCAGGGCCTCGCCAGCGACGCGCCCCCGAAGCTCCAGCAGACGCCGTTGGCCGCCGCCGCGAAGTGGGCCGCGGGCCTGGGCCTGGGCGTCTTCTTCCTGCGGCGAAACACCGGTCGCTGAGCCTCGACGCATTGAATTCGCAGGTCTGCTTCTGGGCCCTGGCGCCCGCGCCCCTGGAGGGTGCTGGGTCGGGGTCCGCCGTTTGTGATCCGTCAAGGCGGTGGTTGTCTCTGGTGACTTCGCTCCCGAGGAGCCGCTCTTCCCCGGGGCGAGTCTCCGCCGGGAACATTGACTCGGCCGACGACCAGGCGGCTGGCATCAGAATCCTCGGCGTCGCGAATCCTTGAGTCCCAGGAACGGACGCTCTCGGAGGCCGTCCTCGGTTTGAATATTTCCCGGGGGCTCATCCATGTGTCGGTTGGGTGTGTCACTCTCAGGTGTCGCACGTCGCCGTCGCCCCCTCCGACAGCCCCGTTATCCGTTCCCCCCCGCTCAGCGGGGCGTGGACGCGCATGCCATGGATATTTGATGTCTCGGACTGTGTTGTTCCTCATCCGCCCCTTGTGGGCATTGCTCTGCCTGGGGGTTCTCGCGAGTGCATGTGGCGACGCGGGGTCGGGCCCCGGGCCGACACCACCTGGGCCCACGGACACCGTCGCGCCCACCACCGTGGCCTCTCCAGCGGGGGGCCTCTTCAACAGCCCTCGCACGGTGACGCTCACCTGTGCTGACGGGACGGGCTCCGGCTGCGAGGCCACGTACTACACGTTGGATGGCAGTGCTCCGACGACGCGGTCCATCCGCTACTCGGACTTCGTCATGGTGGAGGCCAGCGCCACGCTGCGCTTCTTCTCCGTGGACCGGGCGGGCAACAGCGAGAGTGCGCGCTCGGCGGAGTTCGTGGTGGACGCAGACCCTCCGAAGGTCACCATGTCGCCGGGCTCGGGGATTTATGGCGTTCCGCTCGTCGTCACGCTGACGTGTGACGACGGCACGGGCTCCGGCTGCGCCCGAATCCACTACACGCTGGACGGCGCCATCCCCTTGGAGACCTCGCGACTCTATACGACGCCGCTCACGTTGCTGGCCGGGGCACGGCTGCGCTTCATCGCCCTGGACCGCGCAGGCAACGCCTCCGCGCCGGGAGCCGCGCTGTATACCGCCGACATGACCGGGCCGGACTCCGTCGCCACGCCTCGGGGGGGACTGTTCGCCGGCCCGACACAGGTCGCGCTCGCGTGCAATGACGCGGGGGGCTCCGGCTGTGCTCGCATCCACTACACGCTGGATGGCAGGACGCCGACGATGGACTCCCCGGCGTACGGCGGCCCTCTTCAGCTCACCAACACCACCACGGTGGTGTTCGTCGCCGTGGATGTGGTGGGAAACCTTGGCGAGCTGGGCATCGAGACGTACGTCATCGACACCGTGCCGCCCACCGCCTCCGCGACGCCTCGGGGTGGCGCCTATTTCTCGGCGCAATCCGTGACGCTGCGCTGCGAGGACACGGGGGGCTCCGGCTGCTCCGCGCTGCACTACACGACGAACGGCACCGCGCCGGGCACCACCTCACCGCGCTACACGGAGCCGCTGGCGCTCTCGGCGACGACGACGCTGCGCTTCCTCGCGGTGGATGGCGTGGGGAACGTCAGTCCCTCGGTGACGGAGACCTATTCCATCCTGATGGACCCGACGGCGCCCACCACCGTGGCACAGCCCGAGGGGGGCGTGTTCCGGACCCAGCGGACGGTGACGCTGGCGTGCGGCGACGGCGCGGGCAGCGGCTGCGCGGGGACCTGGTACACGCTGGACGACAGCGAGCCGACGCCGACGACGGGAACTCCGTACACCGCGCCCCTCACGCTCTCCGCCAACACGCGCCTGCGCTTCGTGTCGAGGGATGTCGCCGGCAACCTGGAAGCGTCCCGCCTCCAGGTCTACACCTTCGACGTGTCGGCCCCGCTCACGCAGGCCGAGCCGCCTGGAGGTACGTTCAACGGCCCCGTCACCGTGCGGCTCACCTGCACGGATGCCCCCGCGGGGTGCGGCGAGACGCGCTACACGCTGGACGGCACGGCGGTCTCGAGCAGCTCGCCGTTGTACACCGCGCCCTTCGTGCTCGCGCGCAACACCACCGTGAACTTCAAGTCGGTGGACAACGTCGGGAACGAGGAGCTGGGGCGGCAGGAGATCTACACCTTGCCCGACGTGGCCACTGTCGCGTCGCAGCAGATCGCCACCGTGCGTGCCGCGGCGGATGGCAACGTGCCGAGACTGCCCATCGACGGCGCCATCATCACCTTCGTCAAGCCCGGGGTGGGCAACCTGACGAATGACGGCCCGGGCATCTTCCTTCAGGCGAAGCGCGAGGGACCGGCCCTGTTCGTGGAGTTGAACCCCTCCGCGGTTTCGCCTCCTCCGGTGGCGGGAGACTGGGTGGGCGTCCGCGTGCTCAATGTGCGCACCGGCAACGGCCTGCGCCGCGCGACCATCGACCCCAGCAGCTACACCGTGTTCGCCAGGGACTTCCCCGTGCAGACGCTGGCGCAGGATGTGAGCGCCATCGACCTGCCCATGGCTCTGGAAAACTTCGAGTCCGAGCTCATCTCCCTGCGCGGCGTCATCAGTGGCCCCTTCTCCGCCTCGGGCACGGACCACCTCCAGGCACCCCTGACGACGGTGGGCGTCCCCGCGAACTCGTCCAGCGCCGCCCAGCTCCGGCTGCGCATGGTGGCGACGGTGAACGACTCGGTGGAGCTGGTGCAGGGCTGCGACGTCTCGCTCACCTCTCCGCTGTGGCGTTTCGGGACGGTCTCCGCGTCGACGCAGCCTTCCCTCTGGGTTCCCGAGCAGCTCACCGCGCAGACGTGTCCGCCCCCGAAGGTCCTCGGGGCGTTCGCGCTCTCCTCGACGACCGTCCTGGTGCGCTTCGACCGGCGGCTGGATGCGGGCAGCCTCCTGGGCAGCGGTGCGCAAATCACCATCCCCGGGCTCTCCGTCACCGGCGCGACGCTGCAGTCGCCCAAGGAGGTGGTCGTCACCACGCTGCCGCAGACTCCGCGAGGCAGCTATGGCGTCCAGGTCGCCGCGACGCTGCGGGACCTCAAGGGGGACGGCGTGCAGGCGCCGAACAACACCGCCTCCTTCCGGGGGTTCGCGACGCCCGCGCGGCTGCGAATCACGGAGGTTGCTCCCAACATGTCGTTCAACCGCGACCTGGTGGAGTTGGTCGTGCTCCAGTCCGGTCCGGTGACGGGCATGACCCTGATGCAGGACGGGGGCTCCGAGCCGCTCGCGACGTTCCCCGACGTGGAGGTGCAGGCTGGCGACGTCCTCGTCATGCACCTCAACCCGGACCCCGTGGGCGAGGCGGGGCCCCGTTCGGAGCTGAGCGGGCCCATGGAGCATCGCCGGATGCTGTATCCCGCGACGCATGACACCGCGTGGGACTTTCACAGCGGCGCCACCTTCAGCCTCCTCCCGGGCAACCGGGTGCTGCGCGTGCTGGACCCCTTCGGCGCCACGCAGGACGGCCTCGCGGTCTCCATTGGGACCAACACCTTCGCTGGCTTCCTGACGGACCTCGCGCTGCTCCAGTCCCTGGGCCAGTGGACACCCGCGACGTGTGGCGGTGTCCCCTGCACGTACTCTTCCGCCCCCTCCGCCTGGGACATCACCGTCGCCTGGGCGCCGGCCTTCGCGTCGGCTGGAAAGCAGACGACCCTGCGCCGTGTCACCGCTGGAGACACCCACGCGGCCGGAGACTGGGCCGTGGGGACGGGTAGCTTTGGACTCGTGAATCCCTGAGTCCCGGGGCTCCCAGCGGACGAGCAGCCCGGCAGTCGGGGAATGCCGGGTTGCACGCCGTCAGGGCGGGCGATAGGTAACCATCGGAGTCTCCATTCCAGCCCGGAGGGTGAGTGAACAGCCGATTCACCATGGCGGCGCACATCGTCGCGATGCTCGCGAAGTGCTCCGGTGACGCGGCCGGTCCGCTGACGTCCGAGGCGATGGCGCGCAGCATCCAGACGAACCCCGTCGTGGTGCGGCGGCTCTTGGGAGACCTGGCGCGCTCGGGGCTGGTGGAGACGAAGCGGGGCGTTCGCGGAGGCGTGACGCTGGCCCGGCGCCCCGAGGACATCACCCTTCGGGACATCTACGAGTCGGTGGAGGAGGGCGCGGAGCTGTTCGGCAGGCACCCGGTGGGGCCCGCTCCGGACTGCGCCATTGGCCCCTGCGTGGCCGACTACCTGGAAGGTGTCTTCGGCCGCGCGGAGGCCGCGCTGAAGCAGAGCCTGGAAGGCACCACCGTGGCCCAGATGTCCGCGGACCTCAACGCCCGCTTCCTCGCGCTCAACCCGCCGGAGAAGACGGGCTGAGCGACAGGCGGGCCCTTCACGTCAGCGGCGCTGGGCCGCGACGGCCGCGTGCTTCTCGCGGAACTCCGCGTACGGGCCGTTGAAGTCGAGCACCTCGCGGCCCGCCTCGAGCGACCAGATGCGCGTGGCGACCTCGGAGATGAGCTCCTGGTCGTGCGTCACGACGATGACGGTGCCCTCGTACTTCTGGAGGCCCTCGGCGAGCGCGGAGATGGACTCCAGGTCCAGGTGGTTGGTGGGCTCGTCGAGCACGAGGACGTTGTCCTGCATGATCATCAGCTTGGACAGCAGCAGGCGCACCGTCTCACCACCGGAGAGGGTGTCGGTGTTCTTCATCCGCTCCTCGCCGGAGAAGAGCATCCGGCCGAGCACGCCGGAAATCTCTTCGTTGGTGAGCTTGTCGTGCAAGTCGCGCAGCCAGCCGAAGCAGGTGGTGCCCTTGCGCACGACGCCGTGGTGGTCCTGCGGCAGGTAGCCGACGGAGGCCTGGTGGCCCCAGCCAATCTTGCCGGTGTCCGGCTCGAGCTGCCCGGCGAGCATCCTCACCAGGGTGGACTTGCCCACGCCGTTGCGGCCGATGACACAGACGCGCTCGCCCTTGCACACCAGCGCGTTGAAGGGGCGGATGACGGGCACGCCGTCGAAGGACTTGCTGATGCCCTCCACCATGAGCGTCTGCTTGCCGCTGACGACCTTCTGGTCGAAGCGGATGAACGGCCGCGCGATGTTGGAGCGCTTGAGGTCGTCCGACTTCAGCTTGTCGATCTGCTTGATGCGGCTCTGCACCTGCGAGGCGCGGGTGCCGGCGTGGAATCGCGCCACGAAGTCCTGGAGCTGGGCGATCTTCTTCTTCTTCTCCTCGGTCTCGGACTCCACGCGGGTGCGCAGCTGGGACTTCTGCCGCACCATGTCGTCGTAGCCACCGTTGTACTGGATGATGGCCTCGTAATCGATGTCCGCGATGTGCGTGCAGATGGAGTTGAGGAAGTGCCGGTCGTGGCTGATGGTGATGAGCACGCCCTCGTACTCGTGCAGGAAGTTCTCCAGCCAGCGGATGGAGTCGATATCGAGGTTGTTCGTGGGCTCGTCGAGCAGCAGCCCCTCGGGCTTGCCGAACAGCGCCTGGGCGAGCAACACGCGCAGCTTGAGGCCGCCGGTCAGCTGCCGCATGGGGCCCTCATGGAAGGCTTCTTCGATTCCCAGGCCCGCCAGCAGCGTGGCCGCGTCGCTCTCCGCCGAGTAGCCATCCTCCTCGGCGATGACGCCCTCCAGCTCGCCCAGCCGGTTGCCGTCCTCGTCGGTGATGTCCGACTTGGCCAACAGCTTGTTCTTCTCCGACATGGCCGCCCACAGGGGCAGGTTGCCCATGAGCACGACGTCGAGGACGCGTTCCTCCTCGTAGCGGAAGTGGTCCTGGCGAAGGATGCCCAGCTTGCGCGGCCGGACGATGTTGCCCATGTCGGCTTCCTCGTCTCCGGCGAGGATCTTCATGAACGTGGACTTGCCCGCACCGTTGGGGCCGGTCAGGCCGTAGCGGCGGCCCGGAGAGAAGGTGACGTTGACCTCCTCGAAAAGCTTCTTGGGCCCGTAGGCCTTGGAGACGTTGATGACGTTGAACATGGCGGGCGCGTTGTAGCGGAATTGACGCGGAGCGGCCAAGGCTGCGTGGAATCGCGACCCATCCGTCTCGCGGTGACCTCATGAAACGCCCGGCAGGCGACGAAAAATGCCCTGAAATGGCGGGGTCTTGAGTCCCCGTCCGGCTGGCAGGCGGGGGGACGGGCGACAGGGGTGGACCATGGGGCGGGGATGACGGGTATAAGGCCCCGCCCATGGCCGTCCGCTTCGAACTCCTCACCACCGACCCCACCGGCGCCCGCGCCGGAGTGCTTCACACCCGGCGCGGCTCCTTCAGCACGCCCATGTTCATGCCGGTGGCGACCCATGCCGCCTTCCGGCATCTGGGCATGGAGGAGGTGAAGGAGACGGGGGCCAGCATCCTGCTGGCGAACACGTACCACCTGATGCTCCGGCCCGGCGCGGAGGTCTTCCAGCGCTTTGGCGGCATCCATTCCTTCATGCAGTGGGATGGGGGCGTGCTCACCGACTCGGGTGGTTTTCAAATCTTCTCCCTGCCGGAGGACCGGCTCATCACGGAGAAGGGCGCGCACTTCCGCAGCTTCTACGACAACAGCCGGCAACTGCTCAGCCCCGAGTCGAGCATCGCCATGCAGCAGTCCATCAACTCCGAAATCATGATGGTGCTGGACGTGTGCATCGACTCGCGCACGGACGAGGCGGGTACGCGCGAGGCGATGGAGCGCACGCACCGGTGGGCGGTGCGCAGCCTGGCGGCGAAGGCCAAGGTGGACACGGGCCAGGCGATGTTCGGCATCGTCCAGGGCGGCGTCTTCCCGAACCTGCGCGACGAGAGCGCGGAGTTCCTGACGAAGCTGCCCTTCGACGGCTTCGCCATTGGCGGGCTGGCGGTGGGGGAGACGAAGGCGGAGCGCGAGTCGATGACGTTGCGCACCACCGCGTCGCTGCCGGCGGACAAGCCGCGCTACCTGATGGGCGTGGGTACGCCGACGGACCTCATCGAGGCGGTGCTGCGCGGCGTGGACATGTTCGACTGCATCATCCCCACGAAGATGGCGCAGCAGGGCTACGCGTACACCTTCCAGGGCCTGGTGCGCATCACCCGCAACGTGTTCCGGCTGGCGGACGAGCCGCTCGACGCCGAGTGTGATTGCTACGTGTGCAAGCGCTACACGCGCGGGTATCTGCATCACCTGATGCGCGGCAAGCACCACCTGGGCTCGCGCTTCCTGTCGGTGCACAACGTGCGGCACTACCAGAAGCTGATGGCCCGCATCCGCGCGGGGATTCTCTCCGGCACCTACGAGCAGGTGGCGCGTGAGCTGAAGGTGGCCATCGCCACGCCCAAGGACCTGAAGGAAGGGGCGAGCGCGAACGAGGTGACGCTGAAGGAAGTCGGATGAGCGAGGAGGCCAACCCGCGCGACGGGGACTTCGAGCTCGTCACGCTGCGCAACGGCTCGCGCGCGGTGCGGCACCTGGGCCATGGCGAGGTGATGCACCCCTCGGTGGGCCCGTGGAAGGAGGCCCTGGGCCTCTACGTGGAGCAGCCCCGGCTGGGGGAGAGGCTCTCCCAGGAGGGCCCGCCGCTCGTCATCCACGACGTGGGGCTGGGGGCCGCCACCAACGCGGTGGCCGCGCTGACGTGCGCGCGGGAGTTGGGGGCCGCTCGGCGGCGGACGCTGGAGGTCATCAGCTTCGAGGTGGACCTGGCGCCGCTGCGGCTGGCGCTGGCGGACGCCGCGGGCTTCCCGTTCCTCCAGCCGTTTCGTCAGGCGGCGGAGGCGCTGATGCGCGACGGCGTGTGGGAGGAGGACGGCCTGCGCTGGCGGCTGCACCTGGGAGACGCGGTGCCGTTCCTGGACGGAGCGCTGCCCGTGGCGGACCTGGTGTATTTCGATCCGTTCTCTCCCGCGTCGAACCCGGACATGTGGACCGAGGACGTGCTCGCGCGGGTTCGCCGGCACTGCCGTGAGGATGGCGAGGGCGCGCTGCTGTTGACCTACAGCGCGGCGACGCCCACGCGGGTGACGCTGCTGCTGGCCGGTTTCTTCGTGGGGGCGGGTGCGTCCACGGGGACCAAGGGTGAGACGACGGTGGCCTCCACGCGGCGCGAAGCGCTGGCATCGCCGCTGGGTACGCGGTGGCTGGAGCGCTGGACGCGCTCGTCGTCCCGGGCGCCCCATGGCGCGACGTTGACGCCCGACGTCGAGGCCCGCGTGCTGGCCCATCCGCAGTGGCGTTGATTCAATCTCCGTGTGAGGGAATGGGCGCTCAATTCCTGCTCATGCAAGTTGATGCACGTGCGAGTGAGAGCGCGTCCCTTGGGACGAGGGTGCAATGGGAGCGGGTGAAGCGAACCGCTAAGAGGTGAGCGTCCGCGGGAGAGTCCAAGGCGGACGAGGAGTCTCGCCATGCGGCCTTTCTCGCATTCTCGCCTCGCTCCGCTGTTCTCGTCCTTCGTCGCGACCCTGGCGCTGTTCGCGGCGCCCGCGAGCGCGGAGCCGGTGCTGCTGACCTGCCCCGGCATCGTCCAGGCCCAATACTCACCGGGCATGACGAACGCGCCCCGGATGATCACCTCGACGGCGAGCGGGACGTTCGGCCCGTGCGTCGGGGTTCCGTTGTCACTCCTCTCGACCTCATTCGTGGCGGGGGGCATGGGCACGTTGAGCTGTGTGGGGGGCTCGAATCAGCTTGGCGCGCAGCTCAACTGGAGCGACGGTTCGGTCAGCCACCTGGACACGAGCATCCTCATCACCGTCAGGCCCTTGGGCGAGGTGGTGGCGACCTATTCGGGGACGGTGGTGGGCGGACGGTTCCAGGGGGCCAGCGTGCTCATCACGTTCGTGCTCGCTCAGACCCAGGTGCTGGGATGTTTCACGGAGGAGGGCGTCACCGCCACGGTGGGACCGACGGTCCTGACCATCACCGGCTCGTGAGCGGGGGACGCATCTTGGGGGCCTCCAGCCGCTCCGGGAAGTCTGAATACATGGGGGAGTGAGAGCTTGTCCCTTGAGACGAGGGTGCAATGGGAGCGGGTGAAGCGAACCGCTAAGAGGTGAGCGTCCGCGGGAGAGTCCAACGCGGACGAGGAGCCTTCCCATGCGGCTTTTCTCGCATTCTCGCCTCGCTCCGCTGTTCTCCTCCTTCGTCGCGACCCTGGCCCTCTTCGCGTCGCCCGCGAGCGCGGAGCCGGTGCTGCTGACCTGCCCTGGCATCGTCCAGTCCCAATACTCACCGGGCATGACGAACGCCCCCCGGATGATCACCGCGACAGCGAGCGGGACGTTCGGCCCGTGTGTCGGGGTTCCGTTGTCACTCCTCTCGACCTCATTCGTGGCGGGGGGCATGGGCACGTTGAGCTGCGTGGGGGGCTCGAGCCAGCTTGACGCGCAGCTCAACTGGAGCGACGGCTCGGTCAGCAACGTGAGCGTGAGCATCCTCATCACCGTCAGGCCCTTGGGCGAGGTGGTGGCGACCTCTACAGGGACGGTGGTGAGCGGACGGTTCCAGGGGGCCAGCGTGCTCATCACCTTCGTGCTCGCTCAGACCCAGGTGCTGGGATGTTTCACGGAGGAGGGAGTCACCGCCACGGTGGGACCGACGGTCCTGACCATCACCGGCTCCTGAGCGGGAGCCGCGTCTTTGGGGCCCGCGTGCGGGCCCATCCGTGGTGTTGATTCAATCCACTGGCGATGGAGGGTGTACTCAATCCCTGTTCATGCAAGGGAATGCATGGGGGAGTGAGAGCGTGTCCCTTGGGACGAGGGTGCAATGGGAGCGGGTGAAGCGAACCGCTAAGAGGTGAGCGTCCGCGGGAGAGTCCAAGGCGGACGAGGAGCCTTCCCATGCCGCTTGTCTTGCGTTCTCGCCGCGCCCCGCTTTTCTCCGCCTTCGTCGCGACCCTGGCCCTCTTCGCGGCGCCCGCGAGCGCGGAGCCGGTGCTGCTGACCTGCCCCGGCATCGTCCAGGCCCAATACTCACCGGGCATGACGAACGCGCCCCGGGTAATCACCGCGACAGGGGACGGGACGTTCGGCCCGTGTGTCGGGGTTCCGTTGTCACTCCTCTCGGCCTCATTCGTGGCGGAGGGCACGGGCACGTTGAGCTGCGTGAGCGGCACGAACCGGCTTGACTCGCAGCTCAACTGGAGTGACGGCTCGGTCAGCCACCTGGACACGAGCGTCCTCATCACCGTCAGGCCCTTGGGCGAGGTGGTGGCGACCTATTCGGGGACGGTGGTGGGCGGACGGTTCCAGGGTGCCAGCGTGCTCATCACCTTCGTGCTCGCTCAGACCCAGGCGCTGGGATGTTTCACGGAGGAGGGCGTCACCGCCACGGTGGGACCGACGGTCCTGACCATCACCGGCTCGTGAGCGGGGGACGCATCTTGGGGGCCTCCAGCCGCTCCGGGACGGCTGGCGGCCCCCGCTGCGAGTGCCTCGCACCCGGTCCACGCGTCCGGGGCGCGAGACAGCGGGCGCGGTTCGCGGTATCCGGACAGGGCCATGAGCAAGGCCCTTCAACTGGATGACTGGGGCGGCACCGGCCCCGTGCTGCACCTGGCGCACGCCAACGGCTTTCCGCCGGGCACCTACCGCAAGCTCATCGAGCGCCTGAAGACGCGCTACCACGTCGTCTCGGTGCGGAGCCGTTGCCTCGTGCCGGGCTCGGACCCGCTGTCCATGCGGACCTGGAACGACATGGCGGACGAACTGGCGCAGGCCCTGCGCGCCGCCGGGCTGGAGGGCGTCATCGGGGTGGGGCACAGCATGGGCGGCGTGGCGACGCTGCTCGCGTCCGTGAAGGACCCCGGCCTCTTCCGAGCCATCGTCACGCTGGACCCCGTGTTGTTCTCGGGGATGCGCAAGCTGGCGCTCGACGTGCTGACGCTGCTGGGCCAGCGCAGTCGTGTGCCTCCCGCGAGCTTCGCGTGGCGTCGGCGGGAGCACTGGAACTCTCGCGAGGAGGCCGCCGCGAGCTACCGCAAGAAGCCCCTGTTCCAGAGCTTCGACCCGGAGTGCTTCCAGGACTACCTCACGCACGGACTCACCGAGGCACCCGAAGGCGGGTTCCGGCTGACCATCCCCCGTGCCTGGGAGGCCCGCGTCTTCGAGACGACGCCCGTGGGCATGTGGCGGGCGCTGCGCTCCATCGCGGTGCCCACCCTCATCGTGCGGGGGCGTGACACCCGCACGCTCGCGGAGTCGGCCTTCGCGCGTGCCCGGCGAGTGGTGCCAGGGGCCCGGCTCGAGGAGTTTCCCGGCGGGCACCTCTTTCCGCTGGAGGACCCGGAGGGGTGTGCCCTCCGCATCCTCGCGTTCCTCGACTCGTTGGAAGCGCCTGCCACACAAGCCCGGCAGGCGCGCTGAACACCGCGAGCGCCCTGGCCGGTGGGGCCAGGGCCGTGCTCACCGCGCCGTGTCGTCCACCACCGAGGGCGCCGCCGTGGGCTCCGGCGTTGGCACCGCATCCGGTGCCGAGGGAGGCAGCGCGGCCTCCCGCTGAAGGAGCGCCTCGAAGGCATCCACCATGGGGCTGGACGTGGTGCCGTCCACGACGCGCTTCCACGTCCCACCCGGGGCGCGGTGGGAATACCCACCCCAGAGGAGCTTGCCCCGCAGGCCCAGGAAGACCTCCTCGTTGGCGAAGCTCTTGTCCGCTTCCGCCTCCATCATCTCGAGCATCCGGATGCGGTCTCCATCGCTCACCTTCTTCAAGCGAGGGGTCTGCGCGGAGACGACGCGGATGACGTGCTCCTTCACGGAGGCGGAGCTGGCGGAGACCGTCACCGACTGGTGGCCCTGCTCCTCGAACGCGGACTGAATCGTGGTCTCCACTGCCAGGTCCTCGGCCTGGGCCTCGAAGCGCTGGTCGAAACCCTGCCTGCCCGCCCGCTGCTCCTGTTGCTGGGAAGAACCGCTCGAGTCACCGGTGCCGAGAGAGACCACCGCGTTGACCAGGGGAAAGCCCACACAGCAGAACGCCAGCGCGGCCACCGGGAACAGGCCGCCCATCCGGTGCAGCAGCGGCGCCACCGGCACGGGGCCGACCTGTTGCTCCGGCACCTCCGTGTGCAGGTTGCAGCGCCCGCAGATTCGCACGTACTTCGTTCCCAGAGAGAAGAGGGGGAACCAGAAGACGTGAATCACCCGGTAGTGACGCTGCAGCCGCTGGGACGTCTCCTGCTGACAGTCCGGGCAGGGCGCGCGTTGCTCGCCGAGGTCCTGCTGTTTCGGCGAACTTCCAGAGATGATGAACATGCTCGGCTCCGCGAAGAAGAGGGGCGGCTGCTTACATCAGTGCCGACAGCAGCGTCCACCGTGACAGCCTGTCTCGGACACACCCCTGACCCGTGACAATCCAGGCATCCCCGCGAGGCCTCGCCGTGTGTGCCTTTCGCCCGCAGCGCGGTGTCCCCGACTGAGGCCCGGTGTATGCCATTCCCTGGCCCCGTGCTTGCTCTGGCGTGGTTCCATGAGACCTCTGCTCCAGAAGTACTTCTGGCTGGTGAGCTGTTGCTTCCTCCTCGTCGCCGCGTTGATTGCCGCGCGCACTGTCCACCTCGTCACGGAGTTCCAGCTCGCGGTTCCCGTCCCGGGGTTGGACTCGATGCCCGCGAAACCCATCCGGTTCGCCACCACGGAGGCGCGGCTCTCGCTTCGCACCGAGTCGCTGGCTCGTGTGCTCGGCATCAAGGAGAAGCCCTCGCCTGGGCCTCTCGCCCACGGCGGGCCCCGGAGGAGCGCGCGGCGCGCGAAGCTCGTGGGGACGCTGACGTCGCGCGAGCCCTTCTGGTCGCTCGCGTCCGTGGAAGACCTCGACAGCCGGCGCGTGCGCAGCCTCCGCGTGGGAGACGTGCTCCAGGACGCGGAGGTGGTCGTCATCGAACGGGAGCGCATCATCGTCACCCGGGAAGGACAGCAGGAGGTCATCGACGGCGAGGGGCCCGTGGGTCCACCGTCGACGGGGGCTCCGGTGGCCGCGGGCAGCGAGCGTGGGAGCGACATCCGACGCGTGGGAGAGCACACCTACGAGGTGCCTGACAGGTACCTGGACCTGGACCAGTGGACCCAGGGCGCCGCACTCACGCAGGCGCGCATCGTTCCGTACTTCAAGGAGGGGCAGCCCCAGGGCTTCAAGCTCCTCGCCGTCCGGCAGGGCTCTGTGTACGAGAAGCTGGGCCTCCAGAATGGCGATGTCATCCAGCGCATCAACGGCGTCGCGCTCGACTCCACGGAGAAGGCGCTGGAGCAGTACATGCTGCTCAAGAAGTTCCGGCACCTGGAACTCGACATCGACCGTGGTGGCCTTCCGCTGCGCAAGGTCTACGACGTGCGACCGTGACACCTGGGGCCCGGTGAACTCGCCACCACGCGCCCGTCACAGGAAGGGGAGCCAGGGAAGCAGGCGCCCGCGAACGATGGCGCTCCCTCCGTCGGTACTTATCGTTGGTCCGTCGTTGGAGCGCGCTTCGTGCCACTTCATTCCGGGAGACACCCATGAAAGCCGTCGTGCTGAAGGCCTATGGAGACGTGGACAACCTCGTCGTGTCGGAGATGCCCGAGCCGAAGGTGGGGCCGGGAGACGTGAAGGTCCGCGTCACCGCCGCGAGCATCAACCCGGTGGATTGGAAGATTCGCCGAGGCGACATGAGGGAGTACATGCCGCTGACGCTTCCCACCATCCTGGGGCGGGATGTGTCTGGTGAGGTCATCGAGGTGGGGCAAGGCGTGGAGGGCTTCAAGCGCGGCGACCGGGTGATGGGCCTGGTGTCCGCGGGCTATGCGCAGACGGTGGTCGCCCCGGCGGACGTATGGGCCAAGGTGCCTGACTCGCTGGAGCTGAAGGACGCGGCCGCGCTGCCGCTGGTGACGCTGACGGGCGTGCAGCTGATTGAAGAGCAGATGAAGCCTGTCCAGGGAGACACGGTGCTCATCACCGGTGCGCTGGGCGCAGTGGGGCGCGCCGCCCTGTTCGCGGCGAAGGCACGTGGGGTGAAGGTCTGGGCCGGCGTGCGGGCCCGGCAGGTGGAGGAGGCGCGGAAGCTCGGCGCGGACGGAGTCGTCGCGCTGGATGATCCGAAGGACGTCGCGAAGCTGCCCACGCTGGACGCCGTGGCGGACACGGTGGGTGGCGAGGCCGTGGCGGCGGTGCTGGACAAGGTGAAGCGCGGCGGACTCGTGGGCAGCGTGGTGGGGGAGCCGAAGGGGGCCAGGGACAAGGGCCTCCAGGTGGTCACCTTCTTCTCGCACCCGGACGGACGCCGGCTCGCGCAGCTTGGCGAGAGCGTGGCCAAGGGAGAGCTGCGCATCCCCATTGGCAAGACGTTCCCCATGGACGCCGCGAAGGATGCCCAGAAGCACGCCGAGAAGGGTGGCGCGGGCAAGGTGCTGCTCGTCAACTGAGCCCCAGGAGCGTCAGCCCGGACGTGGCACATGTCCGGGCGTGACGCTCCCTCGGCCCTCACAGCTCGTTGAAGATGAGCAGTCCTCGCGACGAGTCGACGACATACACGTAGCCGTCACCGGGGATGCGAACGCCGAAGGCGCCTTCGAAGATGCTGTCGCCCCGTTGGGGGTCGCTCTCGCGGAAGGTGTGGTGGTGCGCCACCTGTCGGGGCCTGGTGGGATTGGACACATCCAGCACGCGCAGCCCCTCGTGGTACCACGCCACATAGAGCAGGTTGCCGCGCAGGATGAGGTTGTGCATGGACGTGACGTCGCGCATGCGGAACTCGCCAATCTTCACGATGCGGGAGGGCTCGGTGACGTCCAGCACCCTCACATGGGAGGCGTTGAATTCGCCCCCTTCGAAGGCGATGGTCTTTCCGGCGAAGGTGCCCACCGCGCTGTGGTGCGCGTAGTCGTAGCCAAAGCGCTCGTAGCGGCCCAGGCGGCTCACGTTGTCCAGGTTCGTGACATCCATCACCGAGTAGCCGCCGAAGGAATTGCTGATGTACAGGCGGTTCTCATACGCGAAGGCGTCGTGAGGCCCTCCCAGCTCGGCGTCCTCGGGCAGGGAGATGATGGTGCGCAGGATGGGATTGAGCGGCTCGGTCAGGTCGTAGACATGGGTGCCGGTATTGGGGACCATGGCGTAGAGCCGGTCATTGTCGACGAGCACCGTGTGCGCGCCGAAGTCTCCCGTCGGCAGGCTCTTCACGAAGGTGGGAAGGGCGGGGTTGGAGATGTCGTAGATGAGCGGCCCCACGTCGTTGCTGGCCACGTAGAGGGCGTCGCCCTTGGCCCAGACGCCGTTCCAGGAGTTGTCCTCGGGCAGGCTGATGGACGTCGTGAGGACAGGCCGGGTGGGGTCCCTCACGTCGATGACGGTGAGGCCGCCGGCCTGTCCGCGGTTTGGTATGGAGACGACGTAGGCGTGGCCCTTGGCGACGTAGATGTCCGCGGGCATTCCCACCGGGACGTGGCGCTCGGCGACCAGCTCGAGGTTGCCCGAGGACTCCGGCTCTCCGGTCGACAGCGCGACGCGGTTCGCCTCGAAGGTGCCCTTGAGGGTGAGTCGTCCCCGGCGGCAGTAGGTGAAGCAGCCGGTGATGATGTTGGGCGCGGGCGTCTTGCATCCCACCATGGCGACGGTGAGGTCATTGCGAGTCAGGCCGCCGATGATGGAGAAGCGTCCATCCCCCGTGTCCTTGAGGCGGAGTGGCTCGTCGTACATCGTTCCGCCGTCTTCCCGGAGCAGGAAGCCGATGGGGACGCTGCTGATGCGCACGCCGCCATCCTCGTAGTGCCGTTCGCCACGGCCGTCGGACAGGTAGATGCCCTCCTTGGGAATGGCGGAGAGGGCCTGTGCATCGCATTGCGACAGGTCGAAGTGCGACAGGTCATCACAGGCGCCTTCCTGCGCGTAGACGGCGCTGGAGGAGCACGGCGAGAGGGGTCCCCGGTCCACCCAGTCTCCGCGCTCCTCGAGCTCGGTGTAGGTGCCATCCCAGACATAGGGGCCCGCGTCAGGGGGAGACGGGGAGGGGG